>JAYTSH010000265.1:0-3379 GCA_043745755.1 Cellulomonas sp.
CGGATCGGTGCGGACCTGTTCCTGTCCGAGGACACCGTCAAGACCCATGCGCGTCGGCTGTTCCGGAAGCTCGGTGCGGCCGATCGTGCGCAGGCCGTCGCGATCGCGCTGCGCCGCGGACTCATCCGCTGACCGTCCTGGCCGCCGACGTATCATCGGCGCATGGCCTTCGGACACCCTGACTCACCCGCTCCGGCTTCCGACCCCTTCGGCTACGTCGGCCTGACCTACGACGACGTGCTGCTGCTCCCGGGCGAGACGGACGTCATCCCGAGCGAGGTCGACACGACCACACGCCTGACGCGCGAGATCTCCGTCGCCATCCCCCTGGTGTCCGCGGCGATGGACACGGTCACCGAGTCGCGCATGGCGATCGCGATGGCCCGGCAGGGCGGGGTCGGCATCCTGCACCGCAACCTGTCGATCGACGACCAGGCCCACCAGGTCGACCTCGTCAAGCGCTCCGAGTCGGGCATGATCACGGACCCCGTCACCGTCGGTCCCGACGCGACGCTCGCCGAGCTCGACGACCTGTGCGGCAAGTACCGTGTCTCGGGGCTCCCGGTCGTCGACGCGTCCGGTCGCCTCCTCGGCATCATCACGAACCGCGACCTGCGGTTCGTCGCCGCGAGCGACTACCGGGTGCTCCGCGTCCGCGAGGTGATGACGGTCATGCCGCTCGTCACGGCCCCCGTGGGGATCGCCCGCGAGGACGCTGCGGCGCTGCTGGCCAAGCACAAGGTCGAGAAGCTGCCGCTCGTCGACGGCGACGGGATGCTCCGTGGCCTCATCACGGTCAAGGACTTCGTGAAGTCGGAGCAGTACCCGATCGCGACGAAGGACAGCGAAGGGCGCCTCGTGGTCGGTGCGGCTGTCGGGTTCTTCGGTGACGCGTGGGACCGTGCCCTGGCGCTGGTCGACGCCGGCGTGGACGTGCTGGTCGTCGACACCGCGAACGGCCACGCGCGCCTGATGCTCGACATGGTCCGCCGCCTCAAGTCCGACCCGGCGACGCGGGGCGTACAGATCATCGGCGGCAACATCGCGACCACCGACGGTGCCCGCGCCCTCGTCGAGGCGGGCGTCGACGCCGTGAAGGTCGGCGTCGGCCCCGGCTCGATCTGCACGACGCGCGTGGTCGCGGGCGTGGGTGTCCCGCAGGTCTCCGCGATCTACGCGGCGTCGCTCGCATGCAAGCCGGCCGGCGTGCCGGTCATCGGCGACGGGGGTCTGCAGTACTCGGGGGACATCGCCAAGGCGCTCGTCGCGGGTGCGGACTCCGTGATGCTCGGTGGTCTGCTCGCCGGGTGCGAGGAGTCGCCCGGCGACCTCGTGTTCGTCAACGGCAAGCAGTACAAGCGCTACCGCGGCATGGCGTCGCTCGGGGCCATGCAGTCGCGCGGGGACCGACGCTCGTACTCCAAGGACCGCTACTTCCAGGGCGACCTCTCCGACGACGAGATCATCACGGAAGGCATCGAGGGCCAGGTCGCGTACCGCGGCCCCCTCGCAGCCGTCGCGCATCAGCTCGTCGGCGGCCTGCACCAGTCCATGTTCTACGTCGGGGCGCGGACCGTCCCGGCGCTGCAGGAGCGCGGCAAGTTCGTGCGGATCACGCCCGCGGGGCTCAAGGAGTCCCACCCGCACGACGTGCAGATGATCTCCGACTCGCCCAACTACTCGACGCGGTAGGCACCTCGACCGGCTTGCCGCCTCGACCGGCTTGCCGCCTCGACCGGCTGCGCCCCCCGCAACGGCTCGGTCAGAGGGACGCGGGGACGGCGGCGAACGGCGTGCGCGTGGGCCAGTCGGCCTCGGCCCCAGGTCCGGCCATTCCCTGACCGGTGCGCCAGGCGTTGAACTCCTCGGCCCACGCGCGGTGGGCGGCGACCTGGCGGGCGTGCAGCGCGACGAGGTCCAGCTCGGCGAGGTCCGGGAACCGCTCGACCAGCCGCGCGAGCACGTCGAGCGTGGCGACGACGTCGACGTCCGCCGAGTGCAGCGACCCCGTGCCCACCTCGTACACGCCGCACAGGTCGACGAGCTTGCGCTTGCCGCGGCGGTAGCGGTCCGCGTGCCGGTCGAGCACGAGCGGGTCGAGGACGGGCGCGGCGGGCCGGCCGAGGCGGTCCGGGACCGTGGCGAGGCCGTGCCGGGTCAGCTCGGCGTCGAGGATGGACAGGTCGTAGCACGCGTTGAAGGCCACGACCGGGATGCCGTCGGAGAAGGCCGCCGCGACCTGCGTCGCGATCTCTTCGAGCGCCACCACGGGCTGAGCGCCGTGGGCCTGCGCGTGGGCGGTCGTGATGCCGTGGATCGCACTCGCGGCTGCGGGGATCTCGACACCTGGGTCGATGAGCCAGGTGCGGATGTGCGTGCCCGACGCGTCGCGGCGGACGAGGGCGGCCGTGACGATCCGGTCCCTGTCGACGTCGACGCCCGTCGTCTCGGTGTCGAAGCCGAGCAGCGGCCCTTCGATCCAGCTCATCGTGACGTCCCGTCTCCTCCGTGTCCGGTGCCTCGCGGCCCGAACACGGCCAGGATGCCACCGAGCGCCGACACCCCCGCTGAGCCGCGCCGCCCGAGACCGCATCCTGGTGGGCCGCGGCCCGCAGTCCCGGGCGCCGGTAGCCTGAACCCCGTGAGCAACGAGATCGAGATCGGGCGCGGAAAGCGCGGCCGCCGCGCGTACTCCTTCGACGACATCGCCGTGGTGCCCTCGCGGCGCACGCGTGACCCGGAGGAGGTCTCGGTCGGCTGGCAGATCGATGCCTACCACTTCGAGGTTCCCGTCATGGCCGCGCCGATGGACTCGGTCATGAGCCCCGCCACCGCGATCGCGCTGGGCCGCGCGGGGGGTGTCGGCGTCCTCGACCTCGAGGGGCTCTGGACGCGCTACGCGTCGCCTGAGCCGTTGCTCGCCGAGATCGCGGAGCTCGACGTCGACGCCGCGACGGCTCGCATGCAGGAGATCTACGCGGCGCCGATCAACCCGGAGCTCGTCACGCTGCGGCTGCGGGAGATCCGCGCGGCGGGCGTCACCGTCGCCGGTGCGCTCTCGCCCCAGCGCACCCAGGATCTCTCGCAGGTCGTCGTGGACGCCGGCGTGGACCTGTTCGTCATCCGGGGCACGACGGTCTCGGCCGAGCACGTGTCGGGCCGAGCCGAGCCGCTCAACCTCAAGCGATTCATCTACGAGCTCGACGTGCCCGTCGTCGTCGGTGGCGCGTCGACCTACACGGCGGCGCTCCACCTCATGCGGACCGGCGCGGCCGGCGTGCTCGTCGGGTTCGGCGGTGGCGCCGCGCACACCACCCGGACGTCGCTCGGCATCCATGCGCCGATGGCGACCGCCGTCGCGGACGTCGCGGCCGCCCGC
>JAYTSH010000266.1:0-2382 GCA_043745755.1 Cellulomonas sp.
GACAGGCCGAGCAGGTCGGCGCGCTCGAGGATCAGGGTGTTGGCGTTGGAGATGTCGAGGCCGGTCTCGACGATCGTCGTGCAGACGAGCACGTCGAACCGCTTCTCCCAGAAGTCGCCGATGACCCGCTCGAGCTGGTGCTCGGGCATCTTGCCGTGGCCGACGGCGATGCGCGCCTCCGGCACGAGCTCCGCGAGCCGGCCCGCGACGCGCTCGATCGACTCGACCCGGTTGTGCACGTAGAACACCTGGCCCTCGCGGAGCAGCTCGCGCCGGATGGCCGCGGTGATCTGCCGCTCCTCGTAGGGCCCGACGAACGTGAGCACCGGGTGGCGCTCCTCGGGCGGCGTCGCGAGCGTCGACATCTCGCGGATGCCCGTCACCGCCATCTCGAGCGTGCGCGGGATCGGCGTGGCGCTCATCGCGAGGACGTCGACGTTGGTCCGCAGCGCCTTGAGCGTCTCCTTGTGCTCGACGCCGAACCGCTGCTCCTCGTCGATCACGACGAGTCCGAGGTCCTTGAAGTGCACATCACCGGTGATGAGCCGGTGCGTGCCGATGACGACGTCGATGCTGCCGTCCGCGAGCCCCGCCGCGACCTCCTTGCTCTCGGCCGGGGACTGGAACCGCGAGAGCGCCTTCACCGTCACGGGGAACGCCGCGTAGCGGTCGCTGAACGTGTCGAGGTGCTGCTGCACGAGCAGCGTCGTCGGCACGAGGACCGCGACCTGCTTGCCGTCCTGGACGGCCTTGAACGCTGCGCGCACGGCGATCTCGGTCTTGCCGTAGCCGACGTCGCCGCAGATCAGCCGGTCCATCGGGACGGGCTTCTCCATGTCGGCCTTGACCTCGTCGATCGTGACCAGCTGGTCGGGCGTCTCGACGTACGCGAACGCGTCCTCGAGCTCCCGTTGCCACGGCGTGTCGGCGGAGAACGCGTACCCGGGGGTCGCCATGCGCGCGGAGTACAGCCGGATGAGCTCGGCCGCGATCTCCTTGACGGCCTTCTGGGCGCGGCCCTTCGTCCTGGCCCAGTCACCGCCGCCCATGCGGTTGAGGCTCGGCGCCTCCCCACCGACGTACTTGGTGACCTGGTCGAGCTGGTCGGTCGGCACGTAGAGCCGGTCCCCGGGCTGGCCGCGCTTGGACGAGGCGTACTCGATGACGAGATACTCGCGCGTCGCCGCGGACGCGCCCGAGCCGATCGTGCGGGACGCGAGCTCGACGAACCGACCGACGCCGTGCTGCTCGTGCACGACGAAGTCGCCGGGGCGCAGCGCGAGCGGGTCGACGACGTTACGCCGACGGCTCGGCATCGCGCGCATGTCGCGCGTCGAGGAGCCGGCCCGTCCCGTGATGTCGGACTCCGAGAACACCGCGAGGTGCAGGCCCTCGGCGACGAATCCGGGCCCGACCGCGCCGGGCACGACGAGGACGACGCCGCCCTCGAGCTCGCCGTGGAGCGACGTGACCAGGCGGGACGGCACATCGGCGGCCTTGAGCTGCTCGGACATGCGCTGCGCCTGGCCGTGCCCCTCGGTCGCGAGCACGAGCCGCCACCCCGCCTGCTGGAGCCCTCGCACGTCGGCGATCGCCCGGGCGACCTCGCCGCGGTACCGCTCGACGTCGCGCGCGGCGACCACGAGCGTCTCGACGTCACCCGACCCGTGCCCGACGAGGTCCGCTCCCCCCACGGCGTCGGCCGACGCGGCGCTCTCGGCGGCCTCGGCGTCGAGCGTGAACGGGCTGAGCGTCCACCAGCCGAGCCCCCGCACGGCCGCGAGCGCACGCACCTCGGCGAACGAGGCGAACGACGCCGCGGACAGGTCGATCGGCGTCGAACCCCCGGCCGCTGCGGAGGTCCACGCCGCCGCGAGGAACTCCTCGGTCGTGGCGACCAGGTCGTGCGCGCGACGCCGCACCCGTTCGGGGTCGACCAGGACGAGGACCGAGTCCGGTCGCACGAGGTCGAGCACGGGCACCATCTCGTCGACGAGCGCGGGCGCGAGCGACTCCATGCCCTCGACCGCGATGCCCGCGCTCAACTTGTCGAGCATCTCGACCGCGCCCGGCAGCTGCACCACGAGCTCGGCGGCCCGCTCGCGCACCGCGTCGGTCAGCAGCAGCTCACGGCACGGCGGCGCCCACAGCCCGTGCGTCGCGACCTCGAGGCTGCGCTGGTCCGCGACCGAGAACCACCGGATCTCCTCGACGTCCTCGCCCCAGAACTCGATCCGCAGCGGGTGGTCCTCGATCGGCGGGAACACGTCGAGGATGCCACCGCGCACCGCGAACTCCCCGCGCTTCTCGACCATGTCCACGCGCGCGTACGCGGCGCCGACCAGCCGGTCCGCGACATCAGTCAGGTCGACCCGGTCGCCG
>JAYTSH010000267.1:0-2030 GCA_043745755.1 Cellulomonas sp.
CTCAGGTCGCATGCCCTCGGGCCGGCGGATGACAGAACGGGGAGGCCACCCGTCCGTCCCGGTGCCCGCCGGACGACTCCCGGAGGCCCACGTGACCGATCTCGACCAGACCGCGACGTCCGACCAGACCGTGCTCGACCAGACGGTCGTGACGCACCTCAGCGCCGACGAGCTGTCCCACCGCACCGACGCAGCGCGGGACTTCGCCGACCGGCACATCGGCCCGCGGTCTCGCGACACCGCCACGATGCTCGAGCGCCTCGGCTACGACTCGCTCGACGCGCTCATCGACGATGCCGTGCCCGCCTCGATCCGCACCGACCGGCCGCTCGACCTCCCCGCGGCTCGCAGCGAGGCCGAGGTGCTCGACGCGCTGCGGGCGATCGCCGCCAAGAACACCGTCATGACGCAGATGATCGGGCAGGGCTACTCGGACACGATCACGCCGCCGGTCATCCGCCGCAACCTGCTCGAGTCCCCCGCCTGGTACACCGCCTACACGCCGTACCAGCCGGAGATCTCCCAGGGCCGGCTCGAGGCGCTCCTCAACTTCCAGACGGTCGTCGCCGACCTCACCGCGCTCCCGGTCGCGAACGCGTCGCTGCTCGACGAGGCGACCGCGGTCGCGGAGGCCGTCGCCCTCATGCGCCGCGCCGTGAAGGGCCGCACGGACGGCGTCGTCGTGCTCGACTCGGAGTGCCTGCCCCAGACCATCGCCGTCACACGCGGGCGCGCCGAGGCGATCGGCCACCCCGTCGTCGTCGCGGACCTGAGCGCGGGCCTGCCCGACGTCGGCCCCGGCGGGATCGTCGGCGTCGTCCTGCAGGCACCCGGCGCGTCCGGGGTCGTCCGCGACCTCGCGCCCCTGATCGCGGCGGCCAAGGCGGCCGGTGCGCTCGTGACCGTCGCAGCGGACCTGCTCTCCCTGACGGTGCTCACTCCCCCGGGCGAGCTCGGTGCGGACGTCGCGGTCGGCTCGGCGCAGCGGTTCGGCGTCCCGCTCTTCTACGGCGGACCGCACGCGGCGTACATGGCGGTCCGGACCGGTCTCGAGCGGATGATCCCCGGTCGGCTCGTCGGGGTGTCGGTCGACGCCGACGGCGCACCCGCCTATCGCCTCGCGCTCGCGACGCGTGAGCAGCACATCCGCCGCGAGAAGGCCACGAGCAACATCTGCACCGCGCAGGCCCTGCTCGCGATCGGGGCGTCGATGTACGCGGTCTACCACGGGCCCGACGGCCTGCGGGCGATCGCGGAGCGCGTCCACGACCGCGCCGTGACGCTCGCTACCGACCTGCGCGCCGCGGACGTCGTCGTCGAGCACGACGCGTTCTTCGACACCGTCCGCACGGTCGTCCCCGGCCGGGCCCACGTCGTCGTGGCCGCGGCCGTCACGCGCGGCATCAACCTCTGGGCACCCGACGCCGACCACGTCCAGATCGCGTGCGACGAGGCGACGACGCCCGAGCACCTCGAGGCCGTCGTCGCGGCGTTCGTCGCAGCCGGTGCTCCGCGGGTCTCGGCAGACGACCGCGCCACCGGGCTGGGTGTGCCCGCGCGACTCGTGCGCACGACGCCGTACCTCACGCACCCCGTCTTCCACCGGTACCGGTCCGAGACCGCGATGCTGCGCTACCTGCGCCGGCTCTCCGACAAGGACCTCGCGCTCGACCGGACGATGATCCCACTGGGCTCCTGCACCATGAAGCTCAACGCGACGGCCGAGATGGAGGCCATGACCTGGCCCGAGTTCGCGTCGATCCACCCGTACGCCCCGCGCGAGCAGGCCGCGGGGTACACCGAGCTGATCGACAGCCTGTCGGGCTGGCTCGCGGAGATCACGGGCTACGCGGGCGTCTCGGTCCAGCCCAACGCCGGGTCGCAAGGTGAGTTCGCCGGGCTGCTCGCGATCCGCGGATACCACGCGGCTCACCGCGCCGAGGGTGCGCCCGTCCGTGACGTCTGCCTGATCCCGGCGTCGGCGCACGGCACGAACGCGGCGTCGGCGGCGCTCGCCGGCCTGCGGGTCG
>JAYTSH010000268.1:0-6737 GCA_043745755.1 Cellulomonas sp.
GCACGGCTCGACGTTCGGCGGCAACCCGCTCGCGTGCGCGGTCGGGCTCGCGGTCGTCGAGCTGCTCGCGACGGGCGAGCACCAGGCCCGCGCCCGCGATCTGGGCGCCCACCTGCACACGCGGCTGCACACGCTCACCGAGGCAGGGCTCGTCGCACGCTCACGCGGCGTGGGGCTCTGGGCGGGCATCGACGTCGACCCCGAGCGGATGACCGGGCGCGAGCTGTGCGAACGGCTCATCACGCAGGGCGTCCTGGCCAAGGACACGCACGGGTCGACGATCCGGCTCGCCCCGCCGCTCGTCATCGAGCGCGCTGACCTCGACCTCGCGCTCGACCGGCTGGCCGTCGCGCTCGTCTGAACGGTCGGGTCGCCCACGCCTGAACGGTCGGGTCGCCCGGCCTGAACGGTCGTGGGGACAAGCCTCGATCGCTGACCCGTCCCGGCGGGATCAGCCGAACTGTATCGACGTGTACAGCCAGCCGTCATAGGTGACCGCGCCGACATACGCGGTCGAATAGGCGCCGAGCATGATCGCATTGTGCGGGGCCGAGTTCGCGTACGCCCCAATCATCGCCGAGGCGCTCACGGGGCTCACCCGACCGACGATCTCGGCCATGCTCCGGACCGTGCTGTGCCAGATGCTGTTCGACGCGGCCATCTGCATCGCATGGTCGACGCGCGCCCCCGACGACACGATCGCGAGCGCACCGAGGCCCTGCGAGACGCGGTAGGCGTTGAGCTCGGCGCCGATCGTGCCGGCGCTGAACACGTCACCGGCGCCCGCGGCGGCCGGGGCTGCGGCGCCGGCCGGGGCGGCCGCAGCGGGCGCCGACCTCACCGTCCTGGCGACGGCGGGCTTCGCGGCCTTCTGCTGGGCAGCCAACGCCGCGGCCTGCTGGGCAGCTGCCGTCTGTGCGGCGGCCTGCGCGGCGGCCTGCTCCGCGGCGATGCGTGCGTCCTCGGCCACCTGCCATGCCGTCTGTGCGTCGACCGCTGCCTGCTGTGTCGCCGGGACTGCCGCAGCGCCCGCGTGCAGGGTCGCGACGCTCGTCCCGCTTCCCGTCGTGGCCATCGCGGCGGTCAGGGCGCCCATGGCCGCCTGGAGGGCGCTGCGGGGGGCGTCGCCCGCGTTCGGCGTCGCTGCGAGCGTCGCCTGGGCCGAGGCGACCACGGCGCCCGCTGCTGCGACCTGCGCAGCACGCTGGGTGGCCACAGCGGTCCCTGCGACCGCGCGGTCCGCCGATCGGACCAAGGACTGGTCGTCAGCGCGCGCGGCAACGTCAAGGGCGACACGGGCGTTGACCCGAACCAGCTCGGCGGCGCGGGCCGAGCTCTGGACGGAGGAGATGACACCGGCCACGACGAGCGAAACGACGAGGAACGCCGAGGTGACGACGAGGGTCAGCCGAGTGCTGCGGCGAGTCGCCTCGGTCCGGGCCGGCGCCCCGACGCGGGGGCCTGCGACATCGGGAGCGAGGCTCTCGATGGACGGTGGCGCCGACTGGGTCGGGAAGACGGGCGGTGCGAGCACCGGCGCAGTCGCGGGCTCGAGCGCGCCGGCCGCCCGCGCGCGGGCAAGCGCACCGCGGCGCGCGACCGCAGCGCTCGCTGGGGCCGCCTCGCGCAGGTCGTCGTTTCTTACCGTCGCCATGAGTCATTTCCTTTCAACTCCATGGCGACGATCCCGGAGAAAATCGGCATCTGCAAGGGACCCGGTCGACTCCCGCGGTATGTTTGTCCGCTTTGTGACCGCTTGCGCCGATAATCTGCTCGACAATGGCGGCGTGTCGGGAATACCGGCGATTCCGTATTCATGCCGACACCGCAGGGCAAATCACCCACCCACCCAGCGCGACCGTGCGCCATCATGGGGGCGTGCCGTCAGCGACCCTCCCCCACCCGGATCCGCTCGATCCCCTCGACACGGCGATCCTGCGACAGCTCGCCGTCGACGCGCGCGCGAGCTATGCGGACGTCGGTGCTGCCGTCTCGCTCTCGGCGCCCGCGGTGAAGCGCCGCGTGGACCGGCTCCGTGCGCGCGGCGTGATCCGCGGCTTCACCGTGCGGCTCGACCCGGCCGCGCTCGGCTGGGAGACCGAGGCGTTCATCGAGCTGTACTGCCACGGCTCCACGAGCCCGTCGACCATGCGCACCGCCGTCGAGACGTACCCCGAGGTCGTGGCTGCCAGCACCGTGACGGGTGACGTCGACCTCGTGCTGCAGGTGCGCGCCCGCGACATGCGTCACCTGGAACGCGTCGTCGAGCGACTCGCCGCGGAGCCGTTCGTCGCGCGAACGCGCTCAACCGTCGTCCTGTCCGCGCTGCTGCGGCGACCCGACGTCCCGGCAGCCCCGGCGGACTGACCCGGCGCCTACCGGTTGCGGGGCGCCCTCGCGGGAACCAGGCCAACGCCCCGCGCGCGTGTCAGCCGGTCGGCGCAGCCTCGTCGCGAGACTTGCAGCGGTTCGTCACGACCATGACCGGGCACGACGCGTGGTGGAGGACTGCCTGGCTCGTCGAACCCAGCAGCAGCCCGGCGAATCCCCCTCGTCCGCGCGACCCGACGACGATGAGGTCCGACGCGGTCGAGAACTCCGTGAGCAGCTCGGCGCCCGAGCCGTCGAGCACATGCCGCCGCACCGAGAACCCGGGGTGGTCGACGAGCGCCCGGTCGATCACGACGTTGAGACCTTCGGTGACGTCCGCGAGCACCTGCTCACGGTCGATCGCTGCCGGCAGCCAGCTCAGCATCCCGGCGCCCTGCCCGAGCGGGACCCCGGTGACGGCGATGAGCTCGGCATCCCAGGCCTTCGCCTCGAGGATCGCGGCCCGCAGGGCGATCTCTGCCTGCGGCGAGCCGTCGACGCCGACGACGATGCGGTGGACCGGCGAGATCGGCGGCAGCGAGTCCTCAGCGAGGTCGATGGCCGGTCGCGGTGCACCCCGGAGCGGCACGACGACCGTCGGGCAGTAGGCGTGCGCCGGCAGAGCCGACGAGACAGTCCCCAGCACCCTGTCCGCGAAGCCGCCGCGACCCCGGGTCCCCACGACCGCGACCGCGACCTCGTGCGACAGCTCGACGAGCACGCCGGTGGCGTCCCCGGTGGCGACCGTCGCGGTGACCTCGACCCCGGAGGACGCGATCCGTTGCGTCGCCTCCTCGAGAACGGCGCGCGCACCGGCCTGGATCGCGGTGTCGTCGAGCGCGGCGTAGCCACCGTCGAGCGAGGCCGCGGTGAACGACGGCAAGGAGTACGCGCAGACGATCCGCAGGGGCCGGTGGTACACCTTCGCGGCAGCCGCTGCCCAGTCCAGGGCATGGAGGCTCGCATTGGAACCGTCCACCCCGACCAGCACCACGTCGTTGTTCCTCATCGGTGGAACCTCCCCGCAGTCCTCATCGCCTGTGCGCCCACACTATGCCCTCGGCGCCTCGCGGCAGGTCGTCGACCCGGTCAAGACTTGGCACATCCTTGGCGAAAACCACCCGTTGCGCAACCAACCCGTCAGGCGACGAGGTACGCCGACCAGGTGGGCTCGTCCACGCTGGCCCCGCGCACGAGCGCAGCAGCACCGCGAGGGGCGCGCGGCGCGAACGACAGGTCCCACCCGATCTCCTGGAGCAGCCGATCTGCCTTGCGGTGGTTGCACCGGGCGCATGCGGCCACGACGTTGGCCCACTCGTGGCGGCCACCGCGCGACCGAGGGCGGACGTGGTCGACCGTGTCCGCCGCGCCACCGCAGTACGCGCAGCGGTGGTCGTCCCGCTGGAGCACGGTGCGGCGCGTCGGCGGCACCACGCGGCGCACGGGAACGTGCACGTACCGCGTCAGGCACAAGACCAGCGGGAGCGGCACAGCGGTGCGTTCGGAGTGCAGCATCCGGCCGTCCATCTCGAGGATGGTCGCCTTTCCTGTCATCACGAGGGTGACGGCCCGGTGCACGCTCACGATGCAGAGCGGTTCGAGGCTCGCGTTGAGCAGCAACGTCCGGTGCGGCACTGGCATCAGCACGGCGAACTCCTTGACCCGGTCGGAGGACCCGGCTGGCTGTCCGGGTCCGCTGGGGGAGGTGCAGGCGCGACCAGAGTACGCGGCGAACACAAGGAAAGGACCCCGGGGGCGCAATGCGCACCGCCGGGGCCCTTCACCTGATGAGATCAGCCGATCCGGACGAAGACCGGAGCGCTCTGCCAGATGGACCGGAACTGGACCGACTTGCCGGGACGCGGCGAGTCGATCTGGTCGTTGCCACCGGCGTAGATCGAGATGTGGCCGGGGGTCCAGATGAGGTCGCCCGGCTGCGCGTCGGCCCGCGAGATGATCGTGCCGACATTCTTCTGGGCCGTATCTGTGCGCGGCAGCGAGACGCCGAGCTGCGCGAAGACGTAGGCGACGAACCCGGAGCAGTCGAAGCCGGCCGGCGTCGCGCCGCCGTAGACGTACGGGGTGCCGACGTAGCGGGCAGCGATCTCGAGGACCGCGTTGCCGGCGACCGACTGCGGTGCCAAGTTGTTGGCGACCGCGGCGCGGACGACCGCGGCGCGGACGACCGGAGCAGCGGCACGGGCGGCTGACCGCGCGGCCTTCGCTGCAGCGGCGCGCGTGACGACGGGCGCGGGGGCGACGGCGGTGACTGCCGGGACGTCCGACGACCACTCGGCACCCGCCGGAGCCGTCACGACGGGGGCCGTGGCCAGGACGGCGCGAGCCGACGCGGTCAGGGATGCGGTGTCGACCGACGGGAGCGAACCGGCGGTTCCACCGGTGGCTGCGCCGGCCGGGGCGCCGAACATCGTGACCAGGAGGCCCGACGACGCCGCGACGACGACGGTGCGACGGCCGACCGTGGCCATCGAGCCGGTGGCG
Source organism: Cellulomonas sp. (assembly GCA_043745755.1). Classification (GTDB taxonomy): domain Bacteria; phylum Actinomycetota; class Actinomycetes; order Actinomycetales; family Cellulomonadaceae; genus Cellulomonas_A. The sequence continues at coordinate 4,873 of JAYTSH010000268.1, forward strand.
ACGTTGGCCAGGTCATGGAGCGGAGTGATGGGTCGTCGCGCTGAACGGTGTCTGGCGCGGATGATGCTCTCAGTCACGCGGTGCCTCTCCTTGCGCCTACGAGGTGAGCTGTCGGGTTCGGGTTGGAGAAGCACCCGGCCGTTCGGATGGACTGACCATCCGATCGGCTTCACCCCAAGGACACCGTGTTCCGGTGCCCACGTCTTGGTTCCCCCGCCCCTGCCGGCGAAGTTGTACGGACCCGGAGCGGCGGCAGGGTTCAGCGTCCGCACCAGGACTTCCACAGAGAAGGGTTCCGAGGAAGCAGGACGAACGTACAGGACGGCGGTGGGCAATGTCACGCTCCGGTCACGACGAGTTCGGGACCAGATCGGTCGCACCGCCGCGACCTGCGAGGACGTCAGGAAGTGCGCACGAACACGTGTCGAGCGAGGTCGTCCGGGAGGTCCAGGACGGTGTCGGCTCCCGGGCCGCTGATGGTGACGACCCCCGGTGCGCGCTCGATGTCGATGGCCACGCCCGGTCGCACGCCGGCCTGACGCAAGCGCGCAAGGAGCTCCACGTCGGACTGCAGCGGCTCCCCGAGTCGCGCGACGACCGCACTGGTCCGTGCGGCGCCAGCAGCCTCGGCGACGGCCACGAGCGACGTCACACCGTCGAGGAAGTCCACCGACGTGCGCTCCTCGCCGAGCTCGTCAAGGCCCGGGATCGGGTTGCCGTACGGGTCGAAGTGCGGGTGGTCGAGCAGCGTGGCGATCCTTCGCTCGACCCGTTCGCTCATGACGTGCTCCCAGCGGCACGCCTCCTCGTGCACGAACTCCCAGTCCAGCCCGATCACGTCCGTGAGGAGGCGCTCGGCGAGACGGTGCTTGCGCATGACGCGGGTGGCCTTCGCGACACCGGCCGGGGTGAGGTCGAGGTGCCGGTCGCCGCTCACGACGACGAGGCCGTCGCGCTCCATGCGCGCAACAGTCTGCGACACGGTGGGACCGCTGTGCCCGAGCCGTTCCGCGATGCGCGCCCGCAGGGGGGTGATCCCCTCCTCGATGAGCTCGTAGACCGTCTTCAGGTACATCTCGGTGGTGTCGATCAGGTCGCTCACGGGGATACTCCGCTCATCTGGTCGTCGCTGCCCCCAGGCTAGTTGGTCAGCGCCGTATCCTCGGCTCGTGCAGATCACCATTCCCGCCGCGCTGCTGCCCGCCGACGGTCGATTCGGCTCGGGGCCGAGCAAGATCCGCTCCGAGCAGGTCGACACGCTCGCGGGGGTGGGGCGCACGCTGCTGGGGACGTCGCACCGCCAGGCCCCCGTGCGCGCCGTCGTCGGACGGATCCGAGCCGGGATCGCCGAGCTGTTCGCACTGCCCGACGGCTACGAGGTCGCGCTCGGCAACGGCGGCTCGACGGCGTTCTGGGACCTCGCGACCCTGTGTCTCGTGCGCGAGCGGTCGCAGCACGCGTCGTTCGGGGAGTTCGGCGCCAAGTTTGCGGCCGCCGCGACGCGCGCTCCGTTCCTCGGTGAGCCCACGATCCGCACCGCACCGCCGGGCCAGCTCGCGCTGCCGGTCTATGAGGACGGCGTCGACGTGTACGCCTGGCCGCACAACGAGACGTCGACGGGCGTCGCGGCGCCGGTCCGCCGCGTCGCAGGCTCGCGCGAGCAGGGCGCGCTCACCGTCGTCGACGCCACGTCGGGCGCCGGCGGACTCGCGGTCGACGTGGCACAGACCGACGTCTACTACTTCGCGCCGCAGAAGTCGTTCGCGTCCGACGGCGGGCTGTGGCTCGCGCTGCTGTCGCCCGACGCGATCGCGCGCGCCGAGCAGATCGACGCGAGCGGCCGGTGGATCCCCGAGTTCCTGTCG
>JAYTSH010000269.1:0-3816 GCA_043745755.1 Cellulomonas sp.
GAGTCGTAGATCCAGAACTTCGCCTGGTCGGCCGCCAGGTAGAGCAGCGGAGTCCACTCGGCGCCTGTCTCGCGGTCGTGCATGACGGCGTGCCGCTGCACGAAAGTCCCACGGCGGGAGTCCTGCCCCGCCAGGCGCACCGGCGTGCCCTCGATGAGCAGCGAGCCGAACGCCAGCAGCTCGCCGTAGCCCCAGTCGATCCCACCCTCGCGCGACATCTGCTCGCGCTTGGCGAGCAGCTGGGCGAGCTTGGGGTGGATCGTGAAGCCCTCGGGCGGGCGGACGTGCGCGCGGCCGACGCGCTCGAGCACGCTCGCGTCGACTGCAGTCTTCCAGCCGACCATGACGCCGGCGTCCTGGAGCTGGGACTCCGGGCGCTCCAAGCCGGCGATCGGCTCGCTCGACGGCGGCGGGGTGTAGCCGCCCTCACGCGTCTCGCTGAAGACCCGCTCGAGCTGCGTCTGGTAGTCCCGCAAGACATGCTCGGCCTCATCGACCGTGATGTCGCCGCGTGCGACGAGCGTCTCGGTGTACAGCTTGCGGACCGAGCGCTTCGCCTCGATGAGGTTGTACATGAGCGGCTGAGTCATCGACGGGTCGTCGCCCTCGTTGTGGCCACGACGCCGGTAGCAGACCATGTCGACGATCACGTCGCGGTCGAACTGCTCGCGGTACTCGAACGCGAGCTCGGCGACGCGCACGCACGCCTCGGGGTCGTCCCCGTTGACGTGGAAGATCGGCACCTGGAGGCCCTTGGCCACGTCGGTCGCGTACTGCGAGGACCGCGACGACGACGCGCCGGTCGTGAACCCGACCTGGTTGTTGATGATGACGTGGATCGTGCCGCCGGTGCGGTAGCCGCGCAGCTGGGAGAGGTTGAGCGTCTCGAACACGACGCCTTGGCCGGCGAATGCCGCGTCGCCGTGGATCAGGATCGGCAGCACGGAGAACCCGTCGCCGCCGAGGTCGATCCGGTCCTGCTTGGCGCGCACGATGCCCTCGAGCACCGGGTCGACGGCCTCGAGGTGGGACGGGTTGGCCGCGAGGTAGACCTGGGTCGTCGCGCCGGACTCCGCGGTGAACGTGCCCTCGGTCCCGAGGTGGTACTTGACGTCGCCCGAGCCCTGGACCGACTTGGGGTCCTGGTTGCCCTCGAACTCGCTGAAGATCTGGCCATAGCTCTTGCCGGCGATGTTGGCGAGCACGTTGAGCCGTCCCCGGTGGGCCATGCCGATGCCGACCTCGTCGAGCCCGCCGTCCGCGGCCCTCGACAGGATCGCGTCGAGCAGCGGGATGACCGCTTCGCCGCCCTCGAGCGAGAAGCGCTTCTGCCCGACGTACTTGGTCTGCAGGAACGTCTCGAACGCCTCCGCGGCGTTGAGGCGGCGCAGGATGCGCAGCTGGTCCTCACGCGGGGTGCGTGCGTACCCGGACTCGAGGCGCTCCTGGAGCCACCGGCGCTGTCGAGGGTCCTGCAGGTGCATGTACTCGACGCCGACAGACCGGCAGTACGAGTCACGCAGCAGTCCCAGGACCTCGCGCATCCGCGCGCGCGGCTTACCCGTGAACCCCCCGGTCGGGAACGTGCGGTCGAGGTCCCACAACGTCAGGCCGTGCGACTGGATGTCGAGGTCCGGGTGCTTGCGCTGGCGGTAGGCGAGCGGGTCGGTGTCTGCCATGAGGTGGCCGCGCGAGCGGTAGGAGTGGATCAGCTCGGCGATGCGCGCCGGCTTGATCGCCTCGGCGTCCGGGTCGTTGGACGAGTCCCGGACCCACCGCACCGGCTCGTACGGGACACGCAGGGCCGCAAAGACACGGTCGTAGAAGCCGTCGCTGCCGAGCAGCTTGGCGCTGAGGATGCGTAGGAAGTCGCCCGACTGTGCGCCCTGGATGATGCGGTGGTCGTAGGTCGAGGTGATCGTCAGGACCTTCGACACGCCCATCCGGTTGAGCTGGTCCTCGGACGTGCCGGCGAACTCCGCCGGGTAGTCCATGGCGCCGACGCCCATGATCGTGCCCTGCCCGGCCATCAGGCGCGGGACCGAGTGGACCGTGCCGATGGTGCCCGGGTTCGTGAGCGAGATCGTCGTGCCGGCGAAGTCCTCGACGGTGAGCTTGTTGCTGCGCGCGCGGCGGACGACGTCCTCGTACGCGCTCCAGAACTGCGCGAAGTCGAGCGTGTCGGCCTTCTTGATGCTCGGGACGAGCAGCTGGCGGGTGCCGTCAGGCTTGGCGAGGTCGATCGCGAGCCCGAGGTTGATGTGGGCGGGAGTGAGCACGGCCGGCTTGTCGGCCAGCAGCGTGTAGGCGGTGTTCATCGCGGGCATGTCCGCGAGTGCCTCGACGAGCGCGAACCCGATCAGGTGCGTGAAGGAGATCTTTCCGCCGCGCGTCCTGGCCAGGTGGTTGTTGATGACGATCCGGTTGTCGACCATGAGCTTCGCCGGGATCGCGCGCACCGAGGTCGCGGTCGGGACCTCGAGGCTCGCCTCCATGTTCGCCACGACGCGCGCAGCAGCGCCGCGGAGCTTCTGCACGTCGTCCGCCGCCTCGACGGAGGGCTCAGGCAGGTGGTGCGTCGCGGCGACCTCGGCGTAGGGGGCGGTCGCCGGCTGTGCCGTCGCGACCGGCGACGCGACGGCGAGTGCGGTGGGCTCACTCGCGGCCGCTGAGGTCGGGGCTGTGGCCGGAGGGGCTACCGCGGGCGCGGGGATCGCGGAGGGCGGGACCGCCGGCGCTGGCGGGGCTTCGGGTGCCGTGAGGGCCGCGGGTGCCGGTGAGGCTGCGCGCCGGGCGGTCGTCGTGGCTCCGACGGGTCTGTAGCCCTCGAAGAACTCCCACCACGCGGGGTCGACGGCGTCCTTGTCCTTGAGGTATTGCTCGTGCAGCTCGTCCACGAGCCATTCGTTGGCGCCGAACTCGGCGTGGTTCGAGTCGGGCTGAGCCTTCTGGGACACGCGAGTTCCGCCCACTTCCGCCGCGGCATCTTCCGCGTCATCGTCGGTTCTGTTGTTGACAACACTACGGCCTGCGACCTGAGGCGACGCGACTCGGAAGGCGTCTGGGACGCACCTTCACGACACATCGACAATCTGGTCAACGCAGGGCAACGACCCCTTCGGGCGAGGACAAAGCCGGGGTGCGGTAATCGTCCCGACGGGTCATGTGATGTCCTCCCATCGGTGCCGAGCGGTCCGACGACGGCGAGCAGGACGGCCCACGCCCGTCCCCCAGAGCTACCTGCGCGCGAAGAAAGGCGTCGTTCGCCGACTCGGCAGAGTCACCCGCATGGTGCAGCCGACGTCGGTGTCGGCGACCTCGATCGACCCACCGTGCAGCGAGATCGCCCACCGTGCGATCGCGAGCCCGAGCCCGGTTCCGCCGGTCGAGGCCTGCCCCGTGATCGCCGGGTTGTTGCCGCGGGCGAACCGTTCGAACACCTGGTTGCGCTGAGCCCGGTCGATCCCGGGGCCGTGGTCGACCACGTCGATGCGCACGTCGGACCCGGAACGCGTCGCGACGAGCCGGACCTCGTCGTCGGGAGGCGAGTGCCGGACCGCGTTGTGCAGGAGGTTGGCCACGACCTGGTGCAGGCGCTCAGGGTCCGCCGGCACCATGAGGTCGGGCGGGTCGACCTCGACGGGGAACGTGAGGCCCTTGTCTGCCCCGACGAGCGACGCGCCAGCTGCGGCCTCCTCGAGGAACGCGCGCAGCGGGACCTCCGTGATCTCGAGGCCCACTGCGCCCGCCTCGACGCGCGACAGGTCCAGCAGGTAGGTGACCAGCCGGCCCAGACGTTCGGTCTGCGCGAGCGCG
>JAYTSH010000270.1:0-3284 GCA_043745755.1 Cellulomonas sp.
TCGATGGTCTCGATGAGCAGCGCGACCCCGCGCAGCGCGAAGAACTCGCACTCGAGCGGGATCAGCACGCCGTGCGCGGCGGTCAGGGCGTTCACCGTCAGCAGCCCGAGCGACGGCTGGCAGTCGATGAGCACGACGTCGTAGTCGTCGAGCGCCGGCCGGAGCACGCGCGCGAGGACCGACTCGCGGGCGACCTCGCCGACAAGCTGGACCTCGGCAGCCGACAGGTCGATGTTCGACGGGAGCAGGTCGAGGCCGGGGATCGCCGTCGGCCGGATGAGCTCGCTGAGCACGGCCGTGCGTTCCATGAGGAGGTTGTAGACGGTGCGCTCGAGCTCGTGCGGGCTGATCCCCAGGCCGACCGAGGCGGCGCCTTGCGGGTCGAAGTCGACGATGAGGACGCGACGACCGTACTCGGCGAGCGCAGCCGCGAGGTTGATGGTCGTCGTGGTCTTGCCGACACCACCCTTCTGGTTGCACATCGCGATGACGCGCGCGGGTCCATGGTTGGCGAGCAGCGACGGAACGGCGAACTCCGGCATGGGTCGGCCGACGGGGTCCAGCGGCGTCTCGATCGTCTCCTCGGTTGTCACGCGGCCAACTTACCGGAGCGCGAGCACGTTGATGCCTGCGACAGACCGGCAAGGAGTCCATCTGATCAACGCGTCGGGGCCGCACCGCTGCGTTCGCCAGCGCGCGGATCTCGCCGCAGCGCCCGCGGGTGCGCCGTGGCGTAGACCTCGCGCAGCGTGTCCCGCGTGACGAGGGTGTAGATCTGCGTGGTCGTGACCGAGGCGTGACCGAGCAGCTCCTGGACGACGCGCACGTCGGCGCCGCCGGCGAGCAGATGCGTCGCGAACGAGTGCCGCAGCGTGTGCGGCGAGACGTGCGCCGCCCCGTCCAGGTGGGCCCGCTCCGCTGCCGCGCTCAGCAGTCCCCACGCGCTCTGCCGGCTGAGCCGCGCACCTCGGGTGTTGAGGAACACCGCGGGTGTCCCCCGACCCTCTCCCGCCAGGGCGGGCCTGGCACGGACGAGATAGGCGTCGACCGCGTCGACCGCGTAGCTGCCCACCGGCACCACGCGCTCCTTGCGGCCCTTGCCGCGCAGCCGGACCGAGGCCCGGCCGGGCGTGAGATCCAGGTCGTCGATGTCGAGGCCGACCGCCTCGGAGATCCGAGCGCCCGTCGAGTACAGCAGCTCGAGCAGCGCGCGGTCCCGGAGCGGCACCGGACCCTCCCCGACGCTCGCGGCCTCGAGGAGCCGCTCGACGTCGGACGTCGAGATCGCCTTGGGCAGCCGCTTGGGTTGCGCGGGCGGGCGCACGGACCTCGCGGCGTCGGCCCCGGTCAGTCCCTCGAGCGTGCAGTACCTGTGCCATCCTCGCAGGGCGACGACGGCGCGTGCCGTGGACGACGCGGACAGCGACGCACCGCCGTCGGACCCGGTGCGCATGACGGCGACGAAGTCCTCGACGTCTCTTTCGGTGATGTCGTCCGGTCGCGTCCGCCCCGCCGCGTCAAGGTGCGCGACGTAGCGGGCAAGGTCACGCCGGTAGGCCGCGAGCGTGTTGACCGCGAGGCCGCGCTCGACCGTCAGATGTGCCAGGTAGTCCTCGACCGCACTCTGCAGCAGGACCTGCGCCACGACTCCGCCTGCGCTCAGAAGGGGAGGAACACGTCGACGGCGACCGCGAGGAAGATCAGCGTGAGATAAGTGATCGACGCGTGGAACACCTTCATCGCGTTCAGCTTGCCGCGGGAAGGATCCGCAGCTCTTCGGTACAGGCCGATGCAGGACCACACGAACCACGCGCCGAGCGCGAGCGCGACCAGCGCGTAGACCCACGTCATGTGCGCGACGGGCACGAGCAGGAGCGAGCACCCGACCATCGCGACCGCGTACGCGATCATCTCGCGTGCCACGAGCGTGTCGGCGGCGACCACGGGGAGCATCGGGACGCCCGCCGCGGCGTAGTCCTTGCGGAACTTCATCGACAGCGGCCAGTAGTGCGGCGGCGTCCAGAAGAAGATCACCCCGAACAGCAGCACGGGGGTCCACGACACACTGCCCGTGACGGCCGACCAGCCGATGAGCACCGGCATGCACCCGGCGGCGCCGCCCCACACGATGTTCTGGGGCGTGCGGCGCTTGAGGATCATCGTGTAGCCGATGACGTAGATGAGGATCGCGCCCGCAGTGAGCAGAGCGGAGGCGACGTTGACGACGAGCGTGAACCAGGCGAGCGCCAGGACTCCGAGCACCGTGCCGAAGACCAGCGCGGCCCGAGGGCTGATCTCGCCCGTCACGAGCGGGCGCCGCTTCGTGCGGTTCATGATCTGGTCGATGTCGCGGTCGAGGTAGCAGTTGAGCGTGTTGGCCGACCCGGCCGCCGCTGTCCCGCCGACCAGTGTCGCCAGGACCAGCCCCATCGACGGGAAGCTGCGCTCCGCGAGGGTCATCGTCGGGATCGTCGTGACCAGCAACAGCTCGATGATCCGTGGCTTGGTGAGCGCGACGTAGGCGCCGAGCACGTGCACCAACGCCCTCGCCCGTTCTGCCCACGACGGCGCGGTGACCGCACCCGAGGTCCACCGGTCGGCCGGTCGGGCGGACGCGCCTGCGTCGTCCAGGGGGGAAGGGCTGGTGGTACGCACGCGCTGCCGACGTCCGATCGTGTCCAGGAGGCGCCACTGCTCCGGGTGACTGCGGAGACAGGGACCTCGGTCCTCAGTGGGAGTGAGCCCTGCCATGGTAAGGCCCGTCCCTGGTCAGCATGGGAGGCTGGCGCGGATATAGGCTCGGGCGAGCACGACACCGCCGCGCTGGGCCCTGTCCGGGAACGGACATGCACCGTCGTACAACCGGCGCCCAGAGCGCGCGGGCGGTGACAGTCACCGACTCCCGTCCGGGGGCGTCGGACAGTTCGACGACGTCCTTGAGCCGCGCGCCAGGGACGGGAATGAGGTGCGGTGAACGCCAAGGCTCCCCTGGCCCAGTCCGTCAGATGGACCGAGCTCGACCACCGGGCGGTCGACACTGTCCGCGTCCTCGCGGCCGACGCCGTCGAGAAGGTCGGCAACGGACACCCCGGGACGGCGATCAGCCTCGCACCCGCCGCGTACCTGCTCTACCAGAACGTGCTCCGGCACGACCCCGCCGACCCGCACTGGCTCGGCCGCGACCGCTTCATCCTCTCCGCCGGTCACTCGAGCCTCACGCAGTACATCCAGCTGTACCTGGCCGGTTTCGGGCTCGAGCTCGAGGACCTGGCCGCGCTGCGGAC
>JAYTSH010000271.1:0-1911 GCA_043745755.1 Cellulomonas sp.
CGTGAACGTGGTTGCTCTGGACGAGCTCGTCGGCTCAGGCGCGGAGCGCTCGGACCAGGTGACGTTGATCGACATGCTCGGCGACTCGCGCACCCCGGATCCGGCTGGCTCGTTCGAGGCGCAGGAGACCAAGTTCCTGCTCGCCCGCGCCGTCGAGCAGCTCGGCGAGCGCGAGAAGATCGTCCTCGTCCTGTACTACTACGAGGGCATGACCCTTGCTGAGATCGGCCGGGTGCTCGGCGTGACCGAGTCCCGGATCTCCCAGATGCACACCGCGGCGATGCTGCGCCTGCGCGCGAAGCTCTCGGAGAGCGAGCGGATCTGATCGGTGCCTGGCGCTCACTCGTCGAGCGGCAGCAGAACGACCGGCCCGTGGAGCGGTAGCAGGCTCATCGGGTCCAGGTAGGTCTCACCAGCGCGCACACCCCAGTGCACGCATCGCCGGGGAGCGCAGTGCGCCGCGATGTCCGCGAGCGTCCCGACGACCTGGCCGCGAGTGACGGGCTCGCCGACAGGTACGGAGCCGACCACGGGCTCGAGGCTGCTGCGTCGTCCGTCCGGATGGCTCACCACGACGACGGGCCGACCGGCCACCGGTCCGGCGAACGTCACGATCCCCTTGGCCGGAGCGAGTACGGGCGCGTCGTCGGAGGCAGCAAGGTCGACGCCCCGATGGCCGGCGTCCCAGGGGGCGGGCGGCGCATCGAAGGCATGCATGACGGTCACAGGCGCGTCGACGGGCGGCGCGTACGTCAGCGCCACGGGACTTGCGGCGGCGGCCGGGATTGCACGGTCGACCGCCGTCGGGGAGTCGGCGGGCGCCGGGCTGCCGCACGTCAGTGCGCTCGCGGCGAGGGCGAGGGCTGCGGCGGCACCGACAACCGCGACGGTCGAGGTCATCCGTTCACGGTGCCGTGTCGTGGCACATGGCGTCGCGCGAGCGCGTCGAACCTGTGGACGCGAGCGCCGCACGCCAGGTCGGGGGTGGTCGAGCGGTCGTCGGAGCATGGTCGGTGCGGACCGCATGCCTCGCCGTATCCGCTAGACTTGTGCACGCGACCGGCACGTGCTGGTCGACATCGCGCGTCACAGTCTCCATCTCCGTCTTCGACCTGGTCCCGCCGGGTCGCTGCGAGGGTCGAGGGTCTGCGCTGGCACCGGTCCGGGCTCGTCGAGCTCGGCGCCAACAACGGCGTGACGCCAGGGGCATCGGCCGACCGGCCGCTGCCGACAACCGAGATGCGGGTCCGCACGCGGACACGCTCAGTTGCGCGCACCACACGGTGCGCGCGCGGAAGGACGTGCCATGGCCGTCGTGACCATGCGCCAGCTGCTAGAGAGCGGTGTCCACTTCGGACACCAGACCCGCCGCTGGAACCCCAAGATGAAGCGCTTCATCTTCACCGAGCGCAACGGTATCTACATCGTCGACCTGCAGCAGTCGCTGACGTACATCGACACCGCCTACGACTTCGTCAAGGAGACGGTCGCCCACGGTGGGACGATCCTGTTCATCGGCACGAAGAAGCAGGCGCAGGAGCCCGTTGCCGAGCAGGCCGTCCGTGTCGGCATGCCCTACGTCAACCAGCGCTGGCTCGGTGGCATGCTCACCAACTTCCAGACGGTCAACAAGCGCCTGCAGCGCCTCAAGGAGCTCGAGCTCATCGACTTCGCCGACGTCGCGGGGAGCTCCTTCACGAAGAAGGAGCTGCTCATCATGCGTCGCGAGCGCGACAAGCTTGCGAAGACCCTCGGCGGCATCCGCGACATGAACAAGGTTCCCTCGGTCGTGTGGATCGTCGACACGAACAAGGAGCACCTTGCCGTCGACGAGGCGCGCAAGCTCGGCATCCCGATCGTCGCGATCCTCGACACCAACTGCGACCCCGACGTCGTCGACTACCCGATCCC
>JAYTSH010000272.1:0-3843 GCA_043745755.1 Cellulomonas sp.
GGATTTCCTGAGCGCGCACTCGAGGCGAACGTCGCGCTGATCGAGCAGCAGCTCCGGCGGATGCGGTCGAGCGACGGCGATCCCGCGGGCTTTGCGACACTGCATCACATTGACGGGTACACCGACGCGCTCGACCTGCAGATCGACGGGTATGCGATTCACATCTGGCAGGAGTTCAACCCGGTCTATTTCGAGTCACTGGTGCAGCTGATGTGGGGCGCTCCGATGCACCTGTCGCACGGAGGGCTGCAGCACGCGACCGTTCGGTACTACGACCCGGCGACGACCCGACCTGGGCTGCCGCCGGATGTCGCAGCCCAGGTGACCGCCATCGGGGCAGACTCGGTCGAGCTCGAGCTGGTCAACCTCGACCCCCGCGCGCCGCGGTCCGTTGTCGTGCAGGCGGGGTCGTTCGGCGAGCATCGTTTTGGCGAGGTTTCCGTGGAGGGTGCGGTCGCCGTACCCATCGGCGGCCGGTGGCTCGAGGTGGAGCTGGGGCCGGGCGCGGGGGCGAGTATTCAGGTGTCGATGGAGCGCTACGTCAACCAGCCCAGATACGAGACCCCGTGGTCGCGAACGGCCGACTGGCCCCCGATCATTCGGCCGCGCCGGTCCGACTGAGGTGCCGATGCCGCGCGGTCAGGACGTCGCGTTGAGGGCCTCGACCGCGGGGATAAAGCGCTGCCGCGACGACTCGATGTGGCGCAACATCAGCTCGCGTGAGTCGTCCCCTGCACCGTTCGTGATCGCGGCGACGATCTCTTCGTGCTCGGACAAGGCCAGCGGTCGCCTGCCACTCTCGTAGTACTCCGCGAACATGTTGCGCACGAACACGCCCTCGGCACCCTCGTCGCTGAGCGACGCCTTGTAGACGCGGAACAGGTGCATGTGGCAGTGCGTCCTGATGAACGACTCCTCGACCCACGAATTGCCAGACGCGCGGGCGACCAGCGCGTGAAATCGGGTGTCGTGCTCGACGAACTCTGGATAGATGGAGGCGCTGGTCGAGCGTTCGATGTGCTCGGCGCGTTCGAGCTCTGCCTGGAGCGCCTCGATGTCACGACGGGTGCTTCGGCGTGACGCCGTTGAGGCCGCCCACGGCTCGATGAGGGAGCGGAACTGGAACAGCTCGTCGAACTGCTGGACGGAGAGAAGGTTGGTGGCCTCGTAGCCGCGCAACGGAATCTTGGTGACGAGTCCGTCTGACTCCAACCGGGCAAGTGCCTCGCGCACGGGTGTCTGCGAGACGGAGAGGTCGCGCGAGAGTTCATCAATCCCGACATGCTCGCCGGGGGAGATCTCGTGATCGAGAATCATCGCTTTGATTGCGTCGTACGTTCCGTCAGCCAGAACAAGTCGTCGCGGAGCCGCCGCCCCGCGGTGGGCCGCATCTCGTGCCATCGACTCGCTCCCCTTCACGTCCAGCCAGAAAACGCGGCACAACTGCCGACATCGTATATCCGAGAGCGCACCGTGCGCGCGCTGGGAACTAAGTCGACGGCATCCGCAGCCCGGCCATCCCGCCGTCGACAGCCAGGATCGTTCCCGTCGTCGCACGTTGCTCCGGGCTGGCGAGAAACCGAATCGAACTCGCGACCTCGGCGGCGGTCACCAGCCGGCCGCTGGGCTGCCGATGCTCCAGCGCGGTGCGCTCGGCCTTGGGGTCCGAGGCGAGATCGAGCAGCCGCCCCACCCACGGAGTATCGGCGGTACCGGGGTTCACGCAGTTGACGCGAATCCCCTCGTGAATCAGGTCAGCTGCCATCGCGAGGGTCAGGGTCTGAACGGCTCCCTTGCTTGCGGAGTAGATCGCGCGCTGAGGCAGGCCCGCGGTCGCCGCGATCGAGCAGGTGTTGACGATTGCGGCCGATGGACTCGCGCGTAACAGCGGAAGCGCGGCTTTGGTGACGCGAGCGATCCCCACGACGTTGATGTTCAGCACATGATGCCATTCGTCATCCGAGCCCTGCTCTACCGTCCCGACCGCGCCAATGCCGGCGTTGTTGACGAGGATGTCGAGCACCGACACCCGCTCGCCGAGAGTGGCGAACGCGCTCACAACCGACTCGGTCGAGCCGACGTCGCAATGGATCCACTCGGCGACTCCCTCCATCGCGCCAACATTGAGGTCGAGACCGAAGACGCGGACGCCCGCTGCTGCCAAGTTCTGCGCGGTGGCAAGGCCGATGCCGGAACCGGCTCCCGTGATGACAGCTGTGAGGCCGGTTAGTTCGGACATTGGTGCCCCGTGCTCTCTCCGTCGAGGGTTCGTGCGCAGTCACGGCGGCCCAGAAGCAGGTTCGAGTGACGCGCCAAAGCGATTAGAAAATACTATATAGGATCCGTAGAAATCATGTAGCATGATGCCCACCTGGAGCGAAGACGCTTTCTTTCGTTCCTTCCACGGCATGAAAGGGAGCACCAATGAAACGACGACTAGCAGTGGCGCTGGTTGCGGTAGCAGCACTGAGCGCGAGTCTTGCCGGTTGTTCCGGCACTTCGGCTCCGACCGGCAAACCGTCGCTCCTCCTTTGGGTCGACACCCCGCGCGTCCCGCAGGCCAACGAGTACAAGAAGGAAATGGCCGGCAAGGTGGACATCAAGGTTGAGGTGATCGCCCAGGCCGATGCGCAGACCAAGGTTGCGTTGCACAACCGAACCAAGAGCGGCTGGCCTGACGTGATCTTCGGCACCGCGGCGGACACGGCTGCCTTCCTCGACCCCAGCAACGGCTATGCGGCCGACCTCGGCAACACGGTGTCGAAGAAGATCGTCGACGGCTTCGGAGCGGCCAACAGCGACTGCGTGTTCGATGGCAAGACCTACTGCCTGAAGAATGACCTCGCCAATATCGTGCTTTGGTACAACACCAAGATCTTCAAGGAACTGAATCTCACCGTTCCGACCACCATGCAGGAGTTTGCGGACACCGCCATGAAGCTGAAGGGCACGGGCTACTCGGCTGGCGCCTACGGCGACCAGGGCTTCTACGCCTCGTTCATGCAGTCCAGCGAGTGCCCGATGGCCGAGATTACCAAGCCGAACGTGGTGCGAATCGCGCCGAATGACCCCAAGTGCACGCGCGTCGCGAAGTTGGTGCAACCGTTGATGGACGCCGGGGTGATCGACAAGCGCTCCGCCTTCGACGCCAGCTTCCTGGCGGACACCGCCCAGAAGGACAAGGTTGCGATGCAGCTCGGCCCGTCATGGTTTGGTGACTTCGTGCTGAAGCCGGCCGCCTCGTGGAACCTTCCTGCCGGCGAGATCGCCGCGGCGAACTTCCCGACCTGGGGCAGCGGGAGCGACGACAAGACCGGTGCATGGGGCGGTGGAGTCTTCACGGTTTCTTCGCACTCCAAGTTCCCGCAGGCTGCCGCTGACGCAGCCGTCTGGCTGACCACGTCCGACTGGGTGGCGAATGCCAGCACCACGCCGACGTTCCCTGCCTACGGGCCGGCGAACAAGCTGTGGGCGAAGCAGGTTGCTGCTGACACCTGGTTTGCATCTGACCCGTACCCGGCCATGGCTCAGGGTTCGTTGAAGATCTCGCAGGTCGACCGGCCGGTGCGGTTCGCATTCGTCGCACAGATCGGCGCGGTCATCCAGACCGAGATCGGGGCCGGCAAACCGCTGCAAACCGTGATCGACGACTTCGCGACGTCGGTCCAAAAGCTGGCGCCGCTGTCCGCCTATACGGTAGTCGCTAAGTAGCACCCGGGGGTGCCGGGAGGTCATCGCCTCCCGGCACCCCTTTCAATCAGTTCGGAAACACGAGAGGACCGCAGTGGCGCGATCACGATCTACCCGGAAGAGCCTTTTCGTGGGGGCGCTGATGATCTCGCC
>JAYTSH010000273.1:0-2470 GCA_043745755.1 Cellulomonas sp.
CCCAGGTGTGCGGTCGCGGTCGCGAGCGAGACGTCGTCGAGACGCATCTTGGCGTAGGCGAGGTCGTCGTCGTTGACAAGGACGATGTCCGGTCGGCGCTTCCCGACGAGCCCGGGGACCTCGGTCCGGGGGCCGTCGACGTCGAGCTCGACCTTCGTCGTGCACTCGAGCACGGTGGACCCGTCGGCTCGGGTCGTGACGGTGTAGCCGCCGACCACGAGGCGGTGCGGGCGCTGCACGGGGTGGTTGGGAGGGGTCTCCTGAAGCACCGCGAACGAGGTGATGATCTCCACGCCGTCGGCGTCGGTCGTCGTCGTGATCTCCGGGCGCAGCAGAGTCACGCCGGCCTGCTCGAGCCACAGCGACGACCAGGCCGACAGGTCGCGGCCGCTCGTGGGCTCGAGCTCGGACAGCAGGTCCCGCAGCTCGGTGCTGCCCCATGCGTGCTTGGCGAAGTACGCCTGGACACCGGAGAAGAACTCGTCCCGGCCGACCCAAGCGACGAGCTGCTTGAGGACGCTGGCGCCCTTCGCGTAGGTGATGCCGTCGAAGTTGACCTCGACGTCCTCGAGATCGCGCATGTCGGCGACGATCGGGTGCGTCGAGGGCAGCTGGTCCTGGCGGTACGCCCAGTTCTTCTCGAGCGAGGAGAACGTCGACCAGGCGTTCGTCCACTGCGTGGCCTCGGCGGCCGCGAGCGTCGACATGAACTCTGCGAACGACTCGTTGAGCCACAGGTCGTCCCACCAGCGCATCGTCACGAGGTCGCCGAACCACATGTGAGCGAGCTCGTGCAGGATCGTCACTGCACGGCGCTCGATCGTGGCCTCGGGCACCTTGGACCGGAAGACGTAGCTCTCAACGAACGTGACGGCGCCGGCGTTCTCCATCGCACCTGCGTTGAACTCGGGGACGAACAGCTGGTCGTACTTCGCGAACGGATACGGGTGAGCGAACTTCTCCTCGTAGAACGCGAAGCCGCGGCGCGTGACGTCGAGGATGTTGTCGGTGTCGAGGTGCGCGGCGAGCGACGACCGGCAGTAGACGCCCAGCGGGATGATGCGCCCGTCGCTGCTCGTCAGCTCGCCGTGCTCGGCGTGGTACGGGCCCGCGACGACGGCCGTGACGTAGCTCGCTATCCGCGGGGTCGGCTCGAAAGTCCAGGTCGCGGTGCCCTCGTCGCGCCCGCCGGTGCGGTTGCGGCCGCCCTCGACGGCCACGGGCTGCCCGACGACCGGGTAGTTCGACACGACAGTCCAGTGCGCGGGCGCCGTCACCGTGAACGCGAAGGTCGCCTTGAGGTCCGGCTGCTCGAACACCGCGAACACGCGACGGGAGTCCGCGACCTCGAACTGGGAGTACAGGTACACCTCGTCGTCGACGGGGTCCACGAAGCGGTGGAGCCCTTCACCGGTGTTCATGTACGCGGCGTCGGCGACGACGGTGAGCTCGTTCTCCCCTGCCAGGTCGTCGAGGGCGATGCGCGAGTCGGCCACCACGGCAGCGCGGTCCAGGACCCGGCCGTTGAGCACGACCTCGTGGACCTCGGGTGCGATGAGGTCGATGAAGGTGGATGCCCCCGGTGTCGCGGTGAACCGGACGATCGTGCGCGAGGCGAACGTCGTCGGGCCCGTCGTGAGGTCGAGAGCGACCTCGTACGAGCGCACGGCGACGACGGCGGCGCGGGCACGCGCCTCGTCACGGGTCAGGTTCTCGGCGGGCACGCGGGGTCTCCTTCGGGCAGGACGGGCCAGATTGTGGCAGCCCCGCGATCATCGCACGGCGCCCCGGTCACCCGTGCGGACATCGGTCGGTGCCGTCGCGGGGCCGCACCGCCGTGCGACCGCGGGCTGAATTCCCGCCGCACCTGCGCCGTTGGCATGGGGGACCTGACCCGAGCCGAGGAGACGCTGTGCTGGCGACGCTGACGACGACAGACCCCTTCGCCCCGATCGACCTGGGGACCGCCCGTGACGTCGTCGACTTCTGGTTCGACCTGCTGTGCCCCTGGGCGTGGATGACGTCCCGGTGGATCAGCGAGGTCGAGAAGGTCCGGGACGTCGAGGTCCGGTGGCACGTGACGAGCCTGGCGGTGCTGAACGAGGGCCGCGACCTCCCCGAGGACTACCGCACCATGCTCGACGGCGCGTGGGGTCCCGTGCGGGTCGTCGTCGCCGCGGCCTCGCTGCACGGCGGGGAGGTCGTGGGGCCGCTCTACGCGGCGCTCGGCTCGCGCCGCCACCCCGGCGGACGCACGGACACCGAGGCGATCGTCGCCGAGTCGCCCGCCGAGGTCGGCCTCCCCGCTGATCTGGCCCGGTTCGCGACGAGCGACGAGTACGACGCGCAGCTGCGAGCCTCCCACCAACGGGCGATCGACCTGGTGGGCGACGAGGTGGGGACACCCGTCGTGGCGTTCAACGGCACGGCGTTCTTCGGTCCCGTCATCACGCCCGCTCCGCGCGGGGAG
>JAYTSH010000274.1:0-7619 GCA_043745755.1 Cellulomonas sp.
CTCGTGGGCCAGGGCGCCATCGAGGTCACGCTGCTCGGCCAGAACGTGAACTCCTACGGCGTGGAGTTCGGTGACCGCGGGGCGTTCGCCAAGCTGCTGCGCGCTGCGGGGGCACTCGAGGGACTCGAGCGGCTGCGGTTCACGTCCCCGCACCCGGCGTCGTTCACCGATGACGTGATCGCTGCGATGGCCGAGACGCCCACCGTCATGCCGCAGCTGCACATGCCGTTGCAGTCCGGGTCGGATCGGATCCTGCGGGCGATGCGGCGCTCCTACCGGTCGGACAAGTTCCTCGGGATCCTCGATCGCGTGAGGGCTGCGATGCCTGACGCGGCGATCACGACCGACATCATCGTCGGATTCCCGGGCGAGACCGAGGCCGACTTCGCCCAGACGTTGCGGGTCGTCGAGGCCGCGCGGTTCGCGTCCGCGTTCACGTTCCAGTACTCCCCACGCCCCGGGACACCCGCGGCTGACCTGCCCGAGCAGCTGCCGAAGGAAGTCGTCCAGGAACGCTACGAGCGACTCACCGCGCTCCAGGACCGGATCGCGCTCGAGGAGATGCAGGCCCAGGTCGGCCGGGTGGTCGAGGTCCTCGTCGCGGACTCCGAGGGGCGCAAGGACGAGGCGTCGCACCGTATCTCCGGGCGCGCGGCCGACAACCGGCTCGTTCACCTGGCTCTGCCTACCGCGATGCGCGCCCCGGCGAACCCCAGCGCGACGCTGCCCGACGACGGATCGCAGGCTGCGCCGCGTCCCGGCGACCTGGTCGCTGTCACGGTCACGCGCGCGGCTCCGCATTACCTCCTCGCGGACTCGGGACTCGTGCCGGGTGGGATGTTCGAGGTGCGCCCGACCCGGGCGGGCGACGCGTGGTCGGCCCAGCAGTCCGGCGCGGTCGAACACTCGCACGGCGCAGAGCTGACGGGGTGCGGGACGCCGGCCGGGGCTGTGGGACCGGTCCTGCTGGGACTTCCCACGCTCGGGTCGCGGCCGAGCTGATCCGGTCAGCTGCTGGGGGCTGGGCGGCGCGGTGGCTCAGTTGTTCGGCGTACCCGGCGGCGGTGAGTCGTCGTGCGGCAGGATCTCGTCGAACGCGCTGAACATCTGCACGCCCGTGCCGAGCCCGCACGCGACGAGCTGGGCGAGCTGGTCGTCGGTCACACCGCGCTCGAGGTCCGCCGAGACCTCGCTGTAGAGCGCGAGCAGGCCGTCCTCCTCGCGGACGTACACCTTCGGCCAGATGCGTTCGCGGTTCCAGTCGTTGACGGCGAGCGCCGCCGCCCCCCGCCGGTCCAGGGGCAACGACCGGTGCCAGCGCCCGCGGACCTGCACGATCTCCTCGTCGTCGCCGAGCAGCAGGAACCAGAAGCGGCTGCCGTCCCACGTGCCGGTGAGGTCGCCGTCGTCGTCGACGAGGTACCGGTAGCCGCGCGAGTCGAGGTAGCCGGCGATCCGGCTGCGGGTGAGCGGGGTAGGGCTCTCTGAGGGGCTCGACGGGTCGCGCTTGACCGGTTTGGTCAAGCCACCGAAGACGCGCGAGAGCCAGCCGGGGCGCAGCGGCTCGGTCATGGCGCCATCGCCGCAGGGTCGGGGTAGAGCTCGTCGATCGAGTCGAAGAACATGCTTGCGGTGCTCAGGCCGCAGAACAACAGCTGGTTGAGCTGGTCATCGGTCACGCCGTGCTCGAGGTCGGTCGCGACCTCGGCGATGACGTGCACCATGCCGTTGTCCCTGACGCGCACGTACGCCTTGGGCCAGATTCGCTCGGCGTTCCACTCGTTGCAGGCGTCGAGAACCTCCTCGAGGCGCTCGATCGACACCTCCCGGTGCCACTGGCCGCGGATCTGCAGGATCTCGGAGTCGTCACCGAAGAGGAAGAAGTAGTACAGCCGCCCGCGCCACAGACCGCCGAGGTCGCCGTCGTCGTCGACGAAGTAGCTGAACTCGTTGCGGCGGAACCAGGCGGTGATGCGCTCAGGTGTGACGGGGGTCGGGGCGTCGGGGACGATCTGCGTCGCCCCCAGCTCACGGACCAGGAGCTCGGCGACACGGTCGTGAAGCTCGTCGTCCGGCAGCGCGCGCGTGTGCGCGTCGGCCGGGACGAGACCGGACGTCGGGGGTGCACCGGCACCACCGTCGGCGGCTCGCAGCCCGAACCAGCGGCTCAGCCGACGGCCGGGGAAGAAGCCCATGGCGAAACCCTAACCCCGACGTCGGACAGCCGTCCGCGCCGTTCGTGTCCGGGGCTAGTCTCGCCCGAGGTCGCATCGTCCGCAGGACCGCGACCGCAGCCGAGCGCCACGAGAGGACCACAGCCATGGGCGCGGGCACCACGCTGCCACCACTGACCCATCAGCGCATCGTCGACCGGCTCGAAGCCCGCGGCCTCGTCTATGCCGTCGACGCCGACGGGGACATCGGCGGTCGCTGGGAAGACCACGTCTTCTACTTCTTCCGGCAGGGTGCCCGCGGCGACTACCTGCAGGTCCGAGGTCGGTGGTCGCGCGACCTGCCGCCGTCCGAGGTGGACGCGCTCACGCACGTGCTGAACGAGTGGAACCTCACGACGCTGTGGCCGAAGGTCTACGTGCGCGTCGCGGGGGACGACGTCGGTGTCTATGCGGAGCACGCGGTCGACGACGAGCGTGGCATCTCCGACGACCAGCTCGACCTGCACATGTCGTGCGCCGTGAGCACCGGCCTGCAGTTCTTCACCCGGCTCGACGAGCTGTACCCGCAGGCGGTCGGGGCCGCGCAGGCGAAGATCGCGGCCCTGCGCGCCGCCGATTCCTGACGGCTCAGCCCCTTGGCTGACCGGCTACGGTCAGGGCATGATGGTCGCCGCGTCTCTCGTTCCCGCGACGGCTCTGCTGGTCCCCGGTGCCGCGGGCCGCGTCGAGGTGCTCGGGGACCTTCGCGCGCAGGCGCTCGACGCCGTCTCGGCGCTGCTCGCCGCAGGACCTGAGCGGGTCGTCGTCGTCGCGCCCGGTCCGATCGAGCGCGACCTCGACGGTGCGGTGCGGGCAAGTCTCGCGTCCGCGGGCGTCCCCGACGGCCGGCTCGCCTGGTCGCTCCGGGCGTCGCACCTCGCGCAGGTCGGTGTGCCGACCGCGGGTGTCGCCGCGAGCGTCGGTCTGCTGCTCCTCGCGCGGTCGGGCTGGGTCGGGCCGGTGCGTGTCCTCGAGGTGGGGCCGCCTGACACCGCAGCCGTGGCTCGAGAGACGACCGACCGGGGGGCACACCTGCGTGCTCTGGGGTCGCGGCTCGTGGACACCGGCGCGGGAGCAGGCGGCAGGCGGGTCGGGCTCCTGGTCGTCGGCTCCTTGAGCGCGCGGCACGGTCCTGACGCACCGCTCGCGGACGACGAGCGAGCGCCCGCGTACGACGCGGCCGTGCTCGCCGACCTGGCCGACGGCGGCCCGGCGGCCCGGAAGCGTATCGGCAGCCTTGACGAGGGTGTCGCGGGCGAGCTCGCTGTGACCGGGTGGGGTCCCTGGCAGGTCCTGCTGGGCGCTGTAGGCGACGACGCGCTCGACGCGGTGGTCCTGGTGGCGAGCGCGCCGTTCGGTGCGCAGCACCTCGTGGCGACCTGGCTCCCTCGACCGGTGGAGGGAGGAGAGGGGTCATGAGCCTCGTCATCGCGATCGTCGGGCCCACAGCCACCGGCAAGTCCGACCTCGGGCTTGCGCTCGCCGAGCGGTTTAGCGGCGAGATCGTCAACACCGACGCGATGCAGCTGTATCGGGGCATGGACATCGGCACCGCGAAGCTCACGCCCGGCGGGCGACGCGGCATCCCGCACCACCAGCTCGACGTGCTCGACGTGGACCAGGACGCCTCGGTCGCCGACTACCAGCGCGCGGCGAGGGCGGACCTTGGAGCGATCGAGGCGCGAGGCGCACGGGCCGTGGCGGTGGGCGGTTCGGGACTCTACGTGCGCGCGCTGCTCGACCACATGGACTTCCCCGGGACCGACCCCGACGCGCGTGCGCGGTTCGAGGAGCGGGTCGAGGTCGAGGGGTCGCGTGCGCTGCACGCAGAGCTCGAGCGCCTGGACCCGGTTGCGGCAGCCGGGATCGGTCCCCGCAACGCGCGCCGGATCGTGCGGGCGCTCGAGGTCATCGGGCTCACAGGTCGGCCCTACTCGGCGAGCCTCCCGCAGCACGTCTACGAGGTGCCGGCGGTGCAGCTGGGCCTCGACTGCGACCGCGCGGTGCTCGATACGCGGATCGAGGCGCGCGTGGAGCACATGTGGGAGGCCGGGCTCGTCGAGGAGGTGCAGTCGCTCGCCGCGCACGGAATTGGCCGCACGGCGTCGCGCGCGGTCGGCTATGCCGAGGTCCTCGCGCTCCTGCGTGGCGAGCACGGTGCACCCGAGGCGCGCGCGGCCGTCGCCGCGGGCACCCGACGGCTGGCCCGCAAGCAGATGGGTTGGTTCGGGCGGGACCCCCGCGTGCACTGGCTGGATGCGCAAGACCCGCATCTGGTCGACCGCGCGCTCGAGCTCGTGGTCGCGGCCGACGCGGGCGCGCTCGGGTTGGCCACGGCCGACCCGGCGCCGCGCCGTAGTCTGGGCTCATGACCGGCACACCGAGCGAGCCTGCCGCCGAGCCGGCCTTGAGGCTGCACGTGACCAAGGGCCACGGCACCGAGAACGACTTCGTGCTCCTCGACGACCGGTACGGCGAGCTCGACCTGTCCGCGACCCTCGTGCGCGCCCTGACGGACCGGCGTGCCGGGGTCGGTGGCGACGGCGTCATCAGGCTTGTCGAGAGCTCACGGGTCCCCGAGGGCGTCGCGGTGCTGGCCGCCGACCCCTCCGCGCGCTGGTTCATGGACTACCGCAACTCCGACGGTTCTGTCGCCGAGATGTGTGGCAACGGGGTGCGGGTGTTCGCTGCGTATCTCGAGCAGCTGGGGCTGTGGGACCCCTTCGGGGGCGAGCTCGCGGTCGGCACGCGTGCCGGAGTGCGCCGAGTCCGGCGGATCCGGGCGGCCGCGGGGACCACGAGCGAGCACGACGGACCGTGGTACGCGGTCGACATGGGGCCGTGGAGCCTCCCTGGCGGCGACCGGGCGGTCGAGGCCGGCTACGACGCGGAGGTCGAGGTGGCGGGGCTCGCCGAGGTTCGCCCGGCACTCGGCGTCGACGTCGGCAACCCGCACACCGTGCTCGCCCTCGCCGGGCAGGGGGAGCTCGAGGCGGCGGATCTCACAAGGGCTCCTGCCGTCGTCCCGGTGCCGCCCCACGGCACGAACGTCGAGCTCGTCGTGCCGCTCGGTGAGGAGATCGGTCCCGACGGCACGCTCGTGGGCCGGGTGCGGATGCGCGTGCACGAGCGTGGGGTCGGGGAGACGCGGTCGTGCGGGACAGGCGCGTGCGCCGCGGCGCTCGCTGTGCGGGCGTGGGCGGGCGACGGTGCGCCCGACGTCTGGCTCGTCGAGGTGCCGGGCGGGACCGTGCGGGTGAGCGTCCTGCCGGGTGGGCACGTCGAGCTCGCCGGACCGGCTGTGCTGGTCGCGGACGCGGACGTGGTGCTCGCCGCGCTGGGCGCCTGAGCCGACGGCGAGGCATGGCCGCTGAACCTGGCGCCCGGCTCGACCCGGCGCTCGACCTCGGACTCCCGGCCGCAGCGCGGGCGACCTTCGTGCAGTTCTCGTCGACGTTCTGCGCGCCGTGCCGCACGACGCGCCGCGTGCTCGAGCGGGTCGTCGCGACGACCGACGGCGTCGCGCACGTCGAGATGGACGTCGCCGATCACCTCGCACTGGGTGAGCGGCTCGGGATCACCTCGACCCCGACGGTGCTCGTCCTGGATGCCGACGGCATCGAGCGCAGCAGGGCCACGGGCATCCCGACGCTCGCCCAGGCGAGGGCGGCCCTGGAGGCAGTCAGCGGGCGTTGACCCGCAGCACGCGGAAGCCCTTCGACGTCGAGACCCGCTCGACGTCGGCACGGTCACCGAGCTGGTCGGCTATCCACCGCTGGAGGGAGTCGGCGCCGAGGTTCTTGCTCACGACCAGGTGCGCCTTGGCGCCGATGGCGAGGCGGGGGAGCCAGTGCAGCAGAAGCTCGTGCAGCGCCTCCTTGCCGACCCTGATCGGCGGGTTCGACCAGAGTGCGGCGAAACGCACGTCGTCCGGCACGTCGTCCGGGCGCGCCGCGACCAGGTTGGCGCAGCCGAGCCGCTCGGCGTTGCCGCGGACCAGATCGAGAGCCCGTTCGTTGACGTCGACGGCCCAGACCCGGGCGTCCGGCGAGGCCAGCGCGAGGCTGAGCGCGACTGGACCCCACCCGCAACCGAGGTCGAGGAGGTCGCCGGTCACGGGCGGCTCCGGCACGGCGCGCAGCAGGACGTCGGTTCCGAGGTCGACGTGACCCGGGGAGAACACGCCGCCGGCGGTCTCGACGTCGACGTCCCGTCCACCCAGGTGCACCCTGATCTCGCGGCGCTCGTCGGGCGAGGCGGGTTCCGCCGTGAAGTAGTGGTCGTTCGTGCTCACGTCCGCGACCCTATCTGCCCCCGGACGACGCACGATGCGTGCGCTTGCAGCGAATACCTTGCGGGTTCTCTCGCCCGGCGTGTCAGGCTTGAGGTAGCGCCGCCGAGGTTCGCGGCACGTCCGAGGGTTCGGCCGGCGGCGCACGAGGTTTGGACGACCCCGGCAGGACGGATGAGAGGCACCGCGTGAACGACCCGCAGCACCCCAGGACGCACGAGGGCACAGCCGACGAGGTCGTGGCGCCACGCAGTGCGCAGGAGGTCGCGGACGACGTCGTGGCGCGTGTGCTCGCGAGGGCGGGCGCCACGGCGCACGACGGGGGCACGGACCGCTCGTCGTTCGACGGCGACCAGCTCGAGCTCGAGGAGCGTGCCTCGCTCCGACGCATCGTCGGACTGTCGACCGAGCTCGAGGACGTCACGGAGGTCGAGTACCGCCAGCTGCGGCTCGAGAAGGTCGTGCTCGTCGGTCTGTGGGGCTCCGGCACCGCGCAGGACGCGGAGAACTCGCTGCGCGAGCTCGCCGCGCTCGCCGAGACCGCCGGCTCCCTCGTGCTCGACGCCCTGCTGCAGCGCCGACGCACGCCTGACCCGAGCACCTACCTCGGCTCGGGCAAAGCCGTCGAGCTCGCGACGATGGTCGCGGCCGTCGGAGCGGACACCGTGATCGTCGACGGCGACCTCGCACCGTCACAACGTCGCGCGCTCGAGGACGTCGTGCGCGTCAAGGTCGTCGACCGCACCGCCCTGATCCTCGACATCTTCGCTCAGCACGCCAAGTCCCGGGAGGGCAAGGCGCAGGTCGAGCTCGCCCAGCTCCAGTACCTGCTCCCACGTCTGCGCGGGTGGGGTGACTCGATGTCCCGCCAGGCCGGTGGGCAGGTCGGCGGTGCAGCGGCAGGCATGGGCTCGCGGGGCCCCGGTGAGACCAAGATCGAGCTCGACCGGCGTCGCATCCGCGACCGCATGGCCAAGCTGCGCCGCGAGATCGCAGCGATGGAGCCGGCTCGGGTCACCAAGCGTGCCTCGCGCAAGCGCAACGCCATCCCGTCCGTCGCGATCGCCGGCTACACGAACGCCGGCAAGTCCTCGCTGCTCAACCGGCTGACGGGC
>JAYTSH010000275.1:0-2848 GCA_043745755.1 Cellulomonas sp.
CGACAATGCCAGTCGGGGGCGACGGGATGCCCGTGACGTCGATGCCGTTCTCGCCCGTCGGCACCCATCCCCGGTCCACGACGAGCACGGCTCCGGGCTCGCCCCCGCCCGTCACGACGAGCGGTACGAGCACGTGGTAGCCCGCCATGCCACCGATCGGACGGTTGCGCAGCAGCACGGTCGCGTCAGCGTCGTAGCGGCCGGTGACCGTCGCCTGGCGCCAGGCGACGTCCGCGGGCAGGAGCTGGTCCGGCGTCGCGACCAGCGCCGCCAGCGGGACGGGCTCGGCCGAGTAGTTGTCCTCGATGAGGCGGATCTGCGCGTCGCGCGCGACGTGCCGGTTCCACTGCCACCGTCCCAGGAACGTGCAGGTGACACCCAGGACGAGTGCGAGCAGCAGGAGCGACCCAGCGCGCCGCACGTGCGGCTTCATCAGCAGTCGGCCGCTGGCAGCTCGGCCGCTGGTAGGTCAGCGGCTGGCAGGTCGGCGGTCGGCAGGTCGGTCACGGGGACGACGTCACGCAGGAACGAGCGGGCGCCGAGGAACTGCGCGAGGTGCTCGCGGTGGGCGTCGCACGCGAGCCAGACCTTGCGGCGCTCCGCCGTGTGCAGCTTCGGGTTGTTCCAGAGCAGCCCCCAGGTGGCCTCCTCGCGGCAACCGCGCGCGCGACAGACCAGGTCGTGGACGGCGTCCGGGGTGGGAACGGGCAGGGTCATGGCTTGCCTCCCTCGAGCTGACCGGTACCCGTGCCGGGTCCGATGGTGCGGGTGTCGACGATGTCCACGGCGTCGTCGCGCCGCTCGCGACCCGCATTCGCGAGGATGACCGCGATGTACGGCAGCACGGCGGCGGCGACGAGGAGGATGACCGACACCCACACCGGGATCCGGTTCCAGAGCACGACGACGAGGAGGAAGCACACGACCCGGACGCCCATCTGGACGAGGTACCGGCGGGTACGCCGCGCGATGTCGTCGGCCAGAGGGTCGGCGGCGGTCGTGATCCGGTGCACCTCCTCGGTGCCCGGTCGCTTCCTTCTCACCTTGCAATCCTAGTCCGGCGTGCTGTCCCCGACGCGGGGCCGATCCCGGCCACGGCCTGGGCGTCGTTGTGCTCATCAGACAACACGGAGGTCCGAGAGTGGGGAGCCTCGTACGGCGCCCGTGTCCGTCCGTCGGATAGCGTCGGGTCTCGTGTCAGACATCACAGCGGGTAGACCCGCACCGCGCAGCGTGCTGGTGACCGGGGCGAACCGGGGGATCGGCCGGGCCATCGCCGAGCGGTTCGTCGGCGCCGGTGACCGGGTGGCGACGATCTACCGCAGCGGTGACCTGCCGGACGGGGTGTTCGGCGCCATGGGCGACGTGCGAAGCTCGGCCTCCGTCGACGCGGCGTTCAGTGCGATCGAGGCGGAGCACGGACCCGTCGAGGTCCTGGTCGCGAATGCCGGCATCACGCGCGACCAGCTCGTCCTGCGGATGAGCGACGAGGAGTTCGAGGACGTCATCGACGTCAACCTCACGGGTGCGTTCCGGGTCGTCCGCCGCGCGTCGAAGGGCATGATCAGGCTCCGTCGCGGCCGCATCATCCTCATCTCGTCGGTCGTCGGGCTGTACGGCTCGCCCGGTCAGGTCAACTACGCGGCGTCGAAGGCCGGACTGGTCGGCATGGCTCGCTCGCTGACGCGCGAGCTGGGCGGGCGCGGCATCACCGCGAACGTGGTCGCGCCGGGCTTCGTCGAGACGGCGATGACCGCGGCGCTGCCGGCGGCGCGCCAGGACGCCTACCGGGCCGCGATCCCGCTCGCGCGATTCGCGCTTCCCGACGAGATCGCCGCCGTCGTGCAGTTCGTCGCGTCCGCGGACGCCGGCTACATCAGTGGCGCCGTGATCCCCGTCGACGGCGGTCTCGGCATGGGTCATTGACGACTCACCCGCACCGCTGAGCTGCACACCGAGCGGCGCCGGTGCGTGCGCGTCGACGCGGGATCCCGCGCGATGGGACTCTAGGGGCGTGGAAGATCTGAGCACAGCCCCGCGCCGTCTCGTCCTGCTGCGTCACGCCAAGGCCGAGCACGGGGGCGACATCGCCGACCACCTGCGTCCACTGTCCCTCGTCGGCCGACGTCAGGCGGCCGGTGTCGGTGCCACGCTGCGTGCCGCGGGGACGATCCCCGATCTCGTGCTCTGCTCCTCGTCGGTGCGGACGCACCAGACCTGGGACCTCGTGCGGTCGGCGCTCGGTGCGCAGCCCCCGCTGGAGCTCAGCGAAGCGCTGTACACGGCCGGGGTCCGGGCGTTGCTGGACCTCGTCCGCGCGGTGCCCGCGGATGTCCGCACGGTCCTGGTGATCGGCCACGAGCCCACGGTCTCGGAGGTCGCAGCGACGCTGGCCGGGCCCGGGTCGGACGAGCCGTGCCTGGCCCGGGTGCGCATCGGCATGCCGACCGGCAGCTACTCGGTCCTCGAGACGGACGTCGACTGGTCGGGGCTGGAGCCGGACGGAGCGCGGCTCGTCCGGCTCCTCACGCCCGCCTGAGCGGTCAGCACCCCGACGTCTGGTCCTTGGATCAGACGCCTGACGTCGTGCGGAACGGGTCGAGCGTCAGAACGTCGTCCAGCCGGCCGTGCACCACGGCGTCGGCGCGACCGGCCAGGACCGGCTTGGCATTGAACGCGATGCCGAACCCGGCGACCGCGAGCATGTCGAGGTCGTTGGCGCCGTCGCCGATCGCGATCGTCCGCTCCAACGGGATCTTGTCGTCCACCGCGAAGCTCCGCAGAGCCTCGGCCTTCCCGGCACGGTCGACGACCGGACCCCTGATGCGTCCCGTGAGCACTCCGTCCA
>JAYTSH010000276.1:0-3901 GCA_043745755.1 Cellulomonas sp.
CGCGTATCACGACCTCTACCAGGTCGAACGCACCTTCCGAATGGCCAAGAGTGACCTGCGGGCGCGGCCGGTGTTCCACCACGACCGCGACGCGATCGAGGCTCACCTGACCGTTGTGTTCGCCGCGCTGGCCGTCGCCCGCGAGCTGCAAGCCCGCACCGGCGTAAGCCTCAAGAAGCTCGTGCAGACCCTGCGGCCCCTGCGCACCGTGACGATCGACATCACCGGCCACACGATCACCGCCAAGCCCCACCTGACCGACAACGCCGCACGCATCCTCGCCGCACTGCCGCCCGTCACGGGGTGACTAACGTGGCACGAGACAGGCCAGAATGGCGTGGAGGCGTCACCGGCGATGAGCTTGCGGCGAGGCGATCGGGGTGGTGACCTCCGGTTCTTCGCGGACGTCGAGCGGGGTCCTATTCGGGGATGAGGTAGAGGCCGCTCAGCGGCGGGATGGTCAGGACGGCCGAGAACGGACGTCCTTGATGCGGGGTCGCATCAGCGTAGACGGCGCCCATGTTGCCGACTCCGGACCCGCCGTAGTCGCGCGCATCCGTGTTGAGTGCCTCGATCCAGCTCCCGCCGTGAGGCAGGGCGAGCCGATAGCCCTCGTGCGGAACACCCGCGAAGTTGATGACGACCGCGACTGTTCCACCGTGGGAATCGTGACGGAGGTAGGCGAGGACGTTGTGGTCGGCATCCCCGGAGTCGATCCATTCGAAGCCTGCTGGATCGTGGTCGAGCTCCCAGAGGGCGGGAACGGTGCGGTAGAGACGATTGAGGTCCCGGACCACGCTCTGGATGCCTCGGTGCGGCTCGTGGTCGAGGAGGTACCAGTCGAGGCTCGTGGACTCGGCCCACTCGGTGCCCTGACCGAGCTCGCAACCCATGAAGATCAGCTGCTTGCCGGGGTGTGACCACTGATACGCGAGCATTGAGCGGACTCCCGCGAGCTGCTGCCAGTCGTCGCCGGGCATCTTTCGGAGGAGTGAGCCCTTGCCGTGCACGACCTCGTCGTGGCTGATCGGCAGGATGAACCGTTCGGAGTATGCGTAGACCATCGAGAACGTCGCCTCACGATGGTGGTAGCGGCGGTTGATGGGCGCCTCGGCGAGATATCGGAGCGTGTCGTTCATCCACCCCATGTTCCATTTGAGGCCGTAGCCCAGACCTCCGCCGTCCGTGGGGCTCGTGACACCGGGAAACGCGGTGGACTCCTCGGCGATCATCATCACGCCGGGGGTGCGCCGGTAGGCAGTCGCGTTGGCCTCCTGCATGAAGGCGATCGCTTCGAGGTTCTCGCGGCCTCCGTGCACGTTGGGGCGCCATTCGCCGGGCTGGCGCGAGTAGTCGAGGTAGAGCATCGAGGCGACGGCGTCGACGCGCAGGCCGTCGACATGGAACTCCTCGAGCCAGTACGTCGCGTTGGCGACGAGGAAGTTGCGGACCTCGGCGCGACCGAAGTTGAAGATGAGGGTGCCCCAGTCGGGCTGCTCGCCGCGCAGGGGGTCGGGGTGCTCGTACAGCGGGGTCCCGTCGAAGTTGGCCAGCGCCCACTCGTCCTTGGGGAAGTGTGCGGGGACCCAGTCCAGGAGAATCCCGATACCTGCACGGTGGAGCGTGTCGACGAGGAACCGGAAGTCGTCGGGGTGCCCGAACCGAGAGGTCGGCGCGTAGTAGGACGAGACCTGGTATCCCCAAGACCCGCCGAACGGGTGCTCCGAGACGGGCATGAGCTCGACGTGGGTGAAGCCGAGGTCGACCACGTAGTCGGTGAGCTGGGTGGCGAGGTCGCGGTAGGACAGGCCCTGTCGCCATGACCCGAGGTGGACCTCGTAGATGCTCAGCGGTCCGGTGTGCGGGTCTCGGCTCGACCGCTTCGTGATCCAGTCGTCGTCGGCCCACGCGAAGTGCGACTCGACGACCACAGACGCCGTCGCGGGCGGGACCTCGGTGCCCTTGGCGAGCGGGTCCGCCTTCTGGCGCCACGCGTCGTCCCGGCCGAGGATCTCGAACTTGTAGCGCGTTCCCGCGCCGACCCCGGGGACGAAGAGCTCCCAGACGCCGCTGTCACCGAGGGAACGCATGGCGTGCGTGGAACCCTGCCAGTGATTGAAGTCGCCGATGACGCGGATCGCACGGGCGTTGGGGGCCCAGACTGCGAAAGCTGTCCCCGTGACGTCTCCGAGCGGGCTGAGGTAGGTGTGGGCGTTCGCACCGAGGACAGTCCACAGCTCTTCGTGCCGGCCCTCGCGGACGAGGTGCCGGTCGAGCTCGCCGACGGTCGGCAGGAAGCGGTACGGGTCGTCGACGCGCGTGGTCAGGCTGTCGTACGTGACGTCGATCCGGTAGTCGGGCACCGCCGTGCCGGGTAGGACAGCGACCCAGATGCCGTCCTGCTCGTGCGTCGCTGCGACCTGCTGGTCGGCGGTCACGACGACCACCGCGTCGGCGAGGGGCCTGAGCGTGCGGATGGTCACGGACGACTCGCCGACGTGTGGCCCCAGAACGGAGTGGGGTGCATGGGAGGTTCCGTGCGCGACGGCTCGGAGATCGTGCGGTGCGACGGCAACGGCCGCGGGGCGGGTCATTCCCCTACCCTGCCACCGAGCGTGCCACGGCGCACCGAGACGCGACGGCAGACCGGCGATCGCCTCAGGTCACGGCGCTGCTGGAGCCGTGGAACCGCGTGCGATCAGCCTCGGCAGCGGAGCCATGTGGGAAGTCACCGGACCGCCGGCGAGCAGGTTCAGCACGCAGTCGGCGACCTGCATCCCCATGGCGTGCACGTCGATGCTCATGGCCGACAACGGAGGGTGCGCCAGCCGGCACAGCGCCGAGTCGTCCCAGGCCAGCAGAGACAGCTTCTCCGGGACGGGGACGCCCATCTCAGCGGCGACGCCGAGGCCCGCGAGGGCCATGACGTCGTTGTCGTAGATGATTGCCGACGGCGCGCCACGGCGACCGAGCAGGGCGCGGGTGGCGCGTGTGCCGGACGCCTCGGAGTAGTCGCCCTCGATCACAGTTCCCTGGGCGCCGCGCCGTTCGCACTCGGCGACGAACGCCTCGGTGCGGGCCTGGGTGTGAAACAGGGTCTGCGGGCCGCTCACGCGGGCGAGGTGGACGTGCCCCAGCGAGAGCAGGTGGGAGACGGCGTCGCGCATCGCCTGGGCGCTGTCGATGCCGACGTTGGAGAAGGGCAGGTCGCGACGCGGACCACCGAGGACCACTGTCGGGATGGCAAGTTCGCGCAGGACGTCGAGCCGAGGGTCGTCGGTCACGAGGTTGACGAGCACGATCGCGTCGACCATCTGTCCCTGGCCCCACCGGCGGTACGCGCGGATCTCGGCCTCGTGGTCGGGGACGACGTGCAGGAGAAGCGAGCGTCCCTCACCCGCGAGGGTCTCCTCGATCCCGGCGATGAGCTCCATGAAGAACGGCTCGAGACCGAGCATCCGCGCCGGGCGCGCGAGGACGAGCCCGACGGCATCCGCTCTGCTGGTCACGACGGCCAGCCTAGCGGTGCCTACCGTCGGGCCTGAGCGCCGCGCGTCGCCTGCTCAGGTCGCGACCGGACCGCCGGCTGCGGCGACGGCAGAGACCGACGCAGCCGTCACTGTTGCCGCTGGTTCCGCGCCTTCCGGTCCCGCGACCGCCCGGGATCGGGCGAGGTCGTTGGCGGATCGGAGCACCAGCGGGCCGGTGAGGTCGCCGGCGGTGAGTCGGGCGGAGGTGTGCATCGTGAAAGTTGCGCTCGTTCCGGCGGGCGGGGTGACGAGGGCGTCGTCGACGCGTGCGGCCGGGTCGAGACGGTCGACCAGAAGTGTCACGTCGCGCGCCAGCGATCTGGCACGAACCTCGACGCGGTAGCCGTCGTCGAACGGCGTCACGGTCGCCT
>JAYTSH010000277.1:0-2572 GCA_043745755.1 Cellulomonas sp.
CTGAAGGTCACCGGCATCAACTGAGCTTGCGCCGCCGCCCCGGACGTGGGCGCGTCATCCATCTGAGCACGAAAGCAGGTTCGACATGGCACACAAGAAGGGCGCGAGCTCCTCGCGCAACGGTCGCGACTCCAACGCGCAGCGCCTGGGCGTCAAGCGCTTCGGTGGCCAGGTCGTGAAGGCCGGCGAGATCATCGTCCGCCAGCGCGGCACGCACTTCCACCCCGGCATCAACGTCGGCCGCGGGGGCGACGACACACTGTTCGCCCTGGCCCCCGGCGCAGTCACGTTCGGCACCCGTCGCGGCCGCAAGGTCATCGACATCGTCGTGGCGGCCTGACGCCTCAGTACACGTTCGTCGAAGGGGCGCGCCTGGACGGGTGCGCCCCTTCGTCGTCGTCACGCTCGTCTGAGCGCAACCTTGCCGGTCTCAGCACCAGCTCGGAGCAGTACCCGTCGCGGCCATTCGCGGCAATCAGGGACGGGGTCCGCGTGATCCCCGGGAAGAGGTAACCCATGGCATCTTTCGTCGACAGGGTCGTGCTCAGCGCGACCGGCGGTGACGGTGGTCACGGGTGCGCCTCGATCCGCCGCGAGAAGTTCAAGCCGCTCGCGGGGCCCGACGGCGGGACCGGCGGGAACGGCGGCAGCGTGACCCTCGTCGTGGACCCCCAGGTGACCACGTTGCTCGAGTTCCACCACTCGCCGCACAAGCACGCGGGCTCGGGCTCGCAGGGCATGGGCGACTACCGGCAGGGTGCGACGGGCGAGGACCTGACCCTCGGCGTGCCCGACGGCACCGTCGTGAAGTCCAGGGACGGCGAGGTCTTGGCCGACCTCATGGGTGTGGGTGCTCGCTACGTCGTCGCGCAGGGCGGCCATGGCGGCCTCGGGAACTGGGCAATCGCGTCGCCGCGCCGCAAGGCGCCGGGTTTCGCGCTGCTCGGCGAGCCGGGGACGTCGCAGGACGTCGTCCTCGAGCTCAAGACGATCGCCGACGTCGCGCTCATCGGGTACCCGAGCGCAGGCAAGTCGAGTCTCATCGCCGCCATCTCGGCAGCCCGGCCGAAGATCGCCGACTACCCGTTCACGACCCTCGTCCCGAACCTCGGCGTCGTCCAGGCGGGCTCGTCGCGCTACACGGTCGCGGACGTCCCTGGCCTGATCCCGGGGGCGAGCCAGGGCAAGGGTCTGGGCCTGGAGTTCTTGCGGCACGTCGAGCGCTGCGCGGTGCTCGTGCACGTGCTGGACTGCGCGACCCTCGAGCCCGACCGCGACCCGATGAGCGACTTCGACGTCATCGAGAAGGAGCTCGCGGCGTACGCGGGGGACGTCGGCATCGCGGGAGGTCGGGTCCCGCTGATCGAGCGGCCGAGGCTCGTCGTGCTGAACAAGGTCGACGTGCCCGAGGCCCGCGACCTGGCGGCCCTCGTCCGGTCCGACCTCGAGGAGCGCGGCCTGACGGTGTTCGAGGTCTCCGCGGCGACGCACGAGGGCCTGCGCCCGCTGACGTTCGCCCTGGCGGAGCTGGTCGAGCGCACGCGCCGCGAGGCGCCGACGCCTGAGCCGGCGCGGATCATCCTGCGCCCGAAGGCGGTCGACGACGCGGGCTTCACAGTCACGCTGCGGACCGACGGCGCGCACGACTTCTTCCAGGTGCTCGGGGCGAAGCCGGAGCGCTGGGTGCGCCAGACGGACTTCACCAACGACGAGGCGGTGGGGTACCTCGCCGACAGGCTCGCGCGTCTCGGGGTCGAGGAAGAGCTGTTCGCGACCGGCGCGGTCGCGGGTGCGGAGGTCGTCATCGGCGACGGGCCCGGTGCTGTCGTCTTCGACTGGGAGCCGACGATGCTCGTCGGCTCGGAGATGCTCGCGGGCCCGCGCGGCTCGGACATGCGGATCGAGGCGCGGTCGCGTCCGACCCGCGGCGAGAAGCGCTCCGAGTACAAGGAGCGGATGGACGCGAAGACCGAGGCGCGGGCCGAGCTGTGGACCGAGCGCGAGGCCGGGCTGTGGACGGACGAGGACCCCTCCTGACCCACCGGGCTCGTCGTTGCGCGTCCCCGACCGACTCGGCGGAGTGCTGCGGCGCATCGGGGGTGCGTGACACGGGAGGATGGACCCCGTGAGCGCCCCCGCCCTGACCGACCGTCACCTCCTGCCTGCTGCCGCCCGGATCGTCGTCAAGGTCGGGTCGTCGTCGTTGACGGACAGGCACGGACGGCTCGACCCCGACCGGCTGCGCGCTCTCGTCGACGTGCTGGCCGCGCGGCATGCGAGCGGTGGGCAGGTCGTGCTCGTGTCCTCAGGTGCGATCGCCGCCGGGCTCGGACCGCTCGGGCTGAGCTCGCGCCCGCGCGACCTGGCGACGCAGCAGGCGACCGCATCGGTCGGCCAGGGCATCCTCGTCGCGCACTACGCCAAGGCGTTCTGGGACCACGAGATCCGCGTCGGGCAGGTGCTGCTCACGGCGGAGGACACCGTGCGGCGCGGTCACTACCGCAACGCGCAACGCGCGCTCGGACGGCTGCTCGACCTCGGCGTGGTGCCCATCGTCAACGAGAACGACACG
>JAYTSH010000278.1:0-1838 GCA_043745755.1 Cellulomonas sp.
GTTGTCGCCCGTCATGGTCGTCGAGGGGACGTTCGCGGAGGCGGTCCTGCTCGAGACCCTCGTGCTGTCGATCCTCAACTACGACTCGGCGGTCGCCTCCGCTGCGTCCCGCATGACCAGCGCGGCCGCCGGGCGTCCGTGCCTCGAGATGGGTGCTCGGCGCGCCCAGGAGGACGCGGCCGTCGCCGCCGCGCGCGCGGCAGTCATCGCCGGCTTCGCCGGGACGTCGAACCTCGAGGCAGGGCGCCGCTACGGCCTGGCGACGATCGGCACCGCCGCCCACGCGTTCACCCTGCTGCACGACGACGAGGAGACGGCGTTCGCCTCGCAGGTCGCCTCCCAGGGCGTCGGGACCACGCTGCTGGTCGACACCTACGACGTCCACCGCGGCGTCGAGCGGGCGGTCGCCGCCGCGGGGACCTCGCTCGGCGCCGTTCGTCTCGACTCCGGCGACCTGGGGGTGCTCGCGCACGAGGTCCGCGCCCAGCTCGACGGCCTCGGGGCGCACGGCACCCGGATCACCGTCACCTCGGACCTCGACGAGTACGCGATCGCGGCGCTCGCGGCCGCGCCCGTGGACTCCTACGGTGTCGGCACCTCAGTCGTGACCGGCTCGGGGGCCCCGACCTGCGGCATGGTCTACAAGCTCGTCGCCCGTGAGGGTCGAGCCGGTGCGCTCGAGCCCGTCGAGAAGATCGCGCGCGGCAAGACGAGCGTCGGCGGCCGCAAGGCCGCGGCCCGACGGCTGGGTCGTGACGGCCGGGCCGTCGAGGAGGTTCTGGTCACCGGCGCGGACTCCGCGGTGGCCTCATGGACGTCCGACGACATGTCGCTGCGCGCGCTCCAGGTCCCCTTGGTCACACACGGCACCGTCGACCCCCGGTGGACCGCTGAGTCGGGCGTCCGGCTAGCGACGCAGCGACACCGGGCCGCCCGCGACGAGCTGCCGCGGATGGCCCGGCGTCTGTCCGCGGACGAGGCCGCGGTGCCGACCGTGACGCTGCGGCTCGAGGGCTGAGCCCGCCGCGGCGTCGGCGGGTGAGGTCGCTAC
The DNA here is from genome assembly GCA_043745755.1 of Cellulomonas sp. Taxonomy (GTDB): domain Bacteria; phylum Actinomycetota; class Actinomycetes; order Actinomycetales; family Cellulomonadaceae; genus Cellulomonas_A. The sequence goes on from JAYTSH010000278.1 coordinate 1,052, forward strand.
GCGCGCGCCTTGCCCCGACCTACCAGGCCGAGGATCAGGCTCACGACGAGCACGACGACACCGATCCAGATCAAGAAGTGCCCGATGCTGGTCGCGACGCCCAGGACGAGCAGGACGACGCCGACAAGGATGAGCAGGAGCCAAGACGGCATGGTGCCTCCGTCAGGTCCGACAGCCGAGGCTGTCACATTCGAACGGTGACCAGGGGTGCCCGGTACCGGTTCTGACCTGTTCAGCGTGACATCGGCACCCGGCGCCTGCACGCCGTGCGAGAGGTTGCGCAATCCACATCGGGTGCTACAAGGGCGCCCGTCCAGGTCACTGGCCTGCAGGTTCACCCGATTCAGACCGTCTCGCCATGTGAGATGGCCAACCGTCAGCGCTTGCCGACGAACCAACCCCGGAGCAGCTCGAGCCGTGCCGCGAGCTCGTCCGGGTCGGCGAGGGCGACCTCCGGTCCGCCGCACCGCCGACGCAGCTCGGAGTGCACGGTGCCGTGCGGCTGACCGCTGCGCCGGGCCCAGGCGCCCACGAGCTGCGCGAGCTCCTTGCGCAGCGCCGCCTGTTTGCGGTGGTCCACCTCAGCGAGCCGGGCGGCCTGAGCGTCCCTCGACGCCCTCGCTCCGCGCCGGCCGCTCAGCTGGTCGGCCTGACGCTGCTTGAGCAGGGTCGTGACCTGGTCGGCGTCGAGCAGGCCGGGCAGGCCGAGGAAGTCCTGCTCCTCGTCCGAGCCGAGGTCGCCGCCCGTGCCGAACTCACCACCGTCGAACAGCACGCGGTCGAACGA
>JAYTSH010000279.1:0-5293 GCA_043745755.1 Cellulomonas sp.
GGCGACCTCGTCGTGCTCACGGGTGATCTCGGCGCAGGCAAGACGACCCTCACGCAGGGCATCGGTGCGGGGCTCGGCGTGCGCGGGCAGGTCGCGTCGCCGACGTTCATCATCGCGCGCGTCCACCCGCCGCTGCTGCAGGACGCGAGCTCCGCGGGTGCGGCGGGTGCGGCGAGCACCTCCGACGGGCGGCCAGGCCCAGCCCTCGTGCACGTCGACGCGTACCGGCTCGGCTCGCTGGACGAGGTCGAGGCGCTCGACCTCGACACGAGCCTCGAGGACTCCGTCACCGTCGTCGAGTGGGGTGAGGGGCTGGTCGAGTCGCTCGCCGAGGACCGACTCGAGATCTCGATCCACCGGCCCCGCGGCGTGGCGCTGGTCGAGGCCGACGGCGCGGACGCGCCCGAGGAGGACCCCGCGGGTGGCACGCGCACCGTCACGGTGCGCACGGTCGGCGCACGCTGGGCAGGGATCAGACTGCCGTCCTGACAGTGGGATGCTGGGGCCGTGGCTGTTCTCGCACTCGACACCTCCGCTGCGGTCGCGGTCGCCCTCACCGACGGCTCGGGCCGGACGCTCGCAGCGCGCTCCGTGCAGGAGCACCGGCGCCATGCTGAGCTGCTCGCTCCCCTGATCAGTGCGGTCCTCGCGGAGGCGGGCGTGGACCGGACGGCGGTCACGGCCGTCGTCGCCGGCACCGGTCCCGCGCCGTTCACGGGGTTGCGGGTGGGGCTCGTGACCGCGCGCGCGCTGGCGCTCGCGCTGGGTGTGCCGGTGCACGGCGTCTGCAGCCTCGACGCGATCGCGGCCCAGGCTGTGCGTGACCTGGCGCTTGCCGTCGGGACCGAGGTGCTCGTGGTGACGGACGCGCGCCGCCGCGAGGTGTACTGGGCCCGGTACCGCGTGACGGGCGTGGCATCAGACCCGGAGCGGGCGATCGAGCTCCTGGCCGGACCCGCGGTCGACCACCCCGTGGCTGTCGCGGCGGACGGGGTCGCCGGGGTCGTCGTGGGCCGTGGCGCGACCCTCTACCCCACCGATCTTCCCTTGACCGCGGGAGGCCCGCTGGACCCGGATCCGACCGAGCTCGCTCGCCTCGCCCTGGCACGGCTCGCGTCCGACCCGCGTGCCGCCATGCCGACCGAGCCGTTGTACCTGCGCCGGCCCGACGTCGTGCCGCCGACGGCGCGCAAGCGCGTCCTCGGGTGACCGAGCTCGACCCGGGCGTCGTCGTGCGCCCGCTCACGCTCGCGGACCTGCCGGTCCTCGACCGCTTCGAACGCGAGCTCTTCGGTGCGGGCGCGTGGTCGCGTGCCGCGCTCGCGGAGGAGCTCGAGGGACCGGGACGTTGGTACGTCGGCGGCCAGGACGCAGCGACCGGCGAGCTCATCGGCTACGCGGGCCTGTGGTTCGACGAGGTCGATGCGCAGGTGATGACGATCGGCACGACCGCCGGGCACCAGGGGCGCGGCGTCGGGGCCGCCCTGCTTGCGGCGCTCCTCGGACGGGCGCGCGAGGTGCGTGCGGCGCACGTCTACCTCGAGGTCCGGGTCGACAACGACCCGGCGCTGCGGCTGTACGAGCGGGCAGGCTTCGTGCGGATGGGGCGTCGGCGCGGCTACTACCAGCCGGAGGACATCGACGCCTGGACGATGAGCCTGGCACTGGACGCACCGGGAACCGACGACGAGGGGATGAGCCCATGAGCACCGGCGATGTGGCACGGTCGTCGGTTCTCCTCGAGTCCGAGGAGCTCGCGGACCTGCTCGCGGGCGGGGCCGCGCCGGTGCTGCTCGATGTCCGGTGGGCGCTGGGACGCACCGACGGCCGTGCGCAATACCTCGCGGGTCACCTGCCGTGCGCGGTCTACGTCGACCTGGAGACCGAGCTGGCGGCTCCGCCGACGCCCATGGACGGCCGCCACCCGCTGCCGGACGTCGTTTCGCTCACGGCGGCTGCGCGGCGCTGGGGAGTGCGAGCGGGTGGGTCGGTCGTAGCGTACGACGCGACGGGTGGGACGTCCGCGGCGCGCGCCTGGTGGCTCCTACGCTGGGCTGGCGTGCCGGGCGTCCGGTTGCTCGACGGCGGGCTCGCGGCGTGGCTCGCCGCCGGCGGCACGCTCGATACGGGCGACGTGACGGCGCCGGCCGGCGATGTCGTGCTCGTCCCGGGCGCCCTCGCGACGCTCGACTCCGACGGCGCGGCCGGGCTCGCGTCGTCCGGCGTTCTGTTCGACGCGCGAGCGTACGAGCGATACCGCGGCGAGGTCGAACCAGTCGACCCTCGGGCCGGTCACATCGCCGGCGCGGTGTCGGCGCCCACGTCCGAGAACCTCGACGCGGACGGCCGGTTCCTCGGTGCGCAGGCGCTCCGGGACCGGTTCGCGGCACTCGGCGTGCCGGGAGCACCGCGGGTCGGGGTGTACTGCGGATCCGGTGTCACGGCAGCGCACGAGGTCGCGGCCCTGGCCTCGATCGGAGTCGAGGCAGCGCTGTACGCAGGTTCCTGGTCGCAGTGGTCCGCCGACCCCGACCGCGCGGTGACGACAGGGCCACACCCGCGCTGAGCGGCACGGACCAGCCGGCACGCACCGACCGGCGCGCCAGCAACGGTCAGACGGTCCGGGCGACGTCCGCGAAAGCGAGGCGCTCCGCGCGCGGGCGGGTCGCGTCCTCGACGGCGGGCTGGCCGACGTTGAGGACGAGCAGCGACTGCCAGCCGTTGTCGGCGAAGAGCTCGGTGTCGATCCCCGCGGCGTCGTACCCGCCCATCGCACCGACGTGCAGACCGGCCGCGCGCAGGCCGGTGATCAGGTAGCCGACCTGGATGAGGCCTGACTGACGGGCGAGGCCCGTGCGGGAGCCGGCGTCGCCCTCGAACCTGTCGGCCATGGCGACCGCATGCGGTGCGAGCGTCGCGAGGTGGTGGTGGAAGTTCGTGTCGGCCGCGGCCACGATCGTCAGCGGTGCGGCGAGGACCCTGTCCCGGTTGCCCTCGTTCATGTGCGCGGCCAGCCGGGCCCGGGCCTGGGGCGTCCGGACGAGGAGCAGGCGCAGCGGCACTGTGTTCATCGCTGTGGGACCCCACCGGACCAGGTCGTAGGCCGCGCGGACGGCACCGTCGGGCACCTCGTCGTCGGCGAAGGCGTTCACGGTGCGCGCCTCGCGGAACAGCAGGTCGGCGACGTCGTCGCTGATCGACAAGGGGGCGGCCTCGAGGTCGGTCGGGAAGTCGAGCTCGGACAGGTCGGTCGTCTCAGTCGTCACGCTGGTTGAAGCGTCAACTCGCTGCCCCCCATTCCGTCTGCGCAGGTGACGCACGTCACGTGCGCCGCCGCACCTATCCTGGACGGCATGACTGCCGCCCCCCTCGTGCTCGGGATCGAGACGTCCTGCGACGAGACCGGCGTCGCGCTCGTTCGGGCGCACGCGGACCGCAGCGAGCTGCTCGCGGACGTCGTCGCGAGCTCGATGGACGAGCACGCACGGTTCGGCGGGATCATCCCTGAGATCGCCTCACGCGCCCATCTCGAGGCCATGATCCCCACGATCGAGCGCGCGCTGGCGATCGCGGGGGTCGGGCTCCGGGACGTCGACGCGATCGCTGTCACCGCAGGGCCTGGTCTGGTCGGCCCGCTGACGGTCGGCGCTTCGGCCGCCAAGGCGCTCGCGCTCGGGCTCGGCAAGCCGTTGTTCGGCGTCAACCACGTCATCGGGCACGCCGCGGTCGACGAGCTGGTCGACGGACTTTTCCCCGACCGGCTGATGGCGCTCGTCGTCTCGGGCGGGCACTCGAGCCTCCTGCTCGTCGACGACGTCGTCACCGGGGTCACCGAGCTGGGCTCGACGCTCGACGATGCCGCCGGGGAGGCGTTCGACAAGGTCGGGCGGCTGCTCGGCCTGCCCTACCCGGGCGGGCCGCACATCGACCGGCTGGCCCGCGAGGGCGACCCCACCGCGATCCGGTTCCCGCGCGGGCTGACCGCGGCGAAGGACCAGGAGAAGCACGCGTACGACTTCTCCTTCTCCGGGCTCAAGACCGCCGTCGCCCGCTGGGTCGAGGCGCGCACCGACGTCGGGCAGCCGATCCCGCTGAACGACGTCGCGGCGTCATTCGCGGCCGCGGTCGCCGACGTGCTGACCGCGAAGACCATTGCTGCCTGCCGCCGCCACGACGTGCGCACGCTGGTCGTCGGAGGCGGCTTCTCCGCCAACTCCCAGCTCCGCGAGCTCGCCGCGATCCGCTGCGCCGAGGCGGGTATCGAGCTGCGCATCCCGCCGATCCGCTTCTGCACCGACAACGGCGCGATGATCGCGGCGCTCGGGGCCGCAGTCGTGCGCCGCGGCCTGTCGCCGTCCTCGCTCGACCTGCCCGTGGACTCCTCGATGCCGCTCGAGACGGTGCGGGTCTAGCGCCTGCGGCGACCGCCGGTGCAGGCAACGGCAGCCGGCTACAGCGGCCGGCCCGCGCGCATCTCAGCGACGAGCGCCGCGACGACGGCGTCGAGCGCGCCCGCGTTGCGCCGGGCCACAGCCCGCTGCCGCTGGTAGGAGGCGCCCCTGCGCAGGATCACACGCACGTTGTCGAGCTCGGTGGAGCAGCCGAGTCGCTCCGCGACGGGCGCGAGCTCGACGAGCAGCCGCTCGACGGCGTCGGTCACGTGCTCCTCGTCGCCCGCCGAGTTCGTGATGATGATCGCGTCCATGCCGTAGCGCGCCGAGCGCCACTTGTTCTCCTGGACGTACCAGGGCTGCATCCTCGGCAGGGTCTCGCCGCGGTCGAGCATCGTCGAGAAGTGCTCGACGAGGCAGTGCGTCAGAGCACCGAGCGCGGTGACCTCGAGCAGGTTCGACGAGCCGTCGCAGATGCGCGTCTCGATGGTGCCGAACCGCAGCGAGGGGCGCACGTCCCACCGGACCTCGTCGAACTGGTCGATCACGCCGGTGTGCAGCATGTCGGCGGCGTAGCCCTCAAGCTGTTCCCAGCGGTCGAACTGGAACGGCAGCCCGGCCGTGGGTAGCTGCTGGAACATGAGCGCGCGGTTGGACGCGTACCCGGTGTCCTGGCCGCCCCAGAACGGGCTCGACGCGGACAACGACTGCAGGTGGGCGAAGCAGGTCAGCAACGCGTTCGAGATGGGCAGCACCTTGTCGCGGTCCTCGATGCCGACGTGGACATGGACGCCGTAGATGAGCATCTGCCGGCCCCACCACTGCGTGCGGTCGATGAGGGTCGCGTACCGCTGCTTGTCGGTGACCTTCTGCTGGGTCCACCGGGCGAACGGGTGCGTGCC
>JAYTSH010000280.1:0-10976 GCA_043745755.1 Cellulomonas sp.
CCGGCTCGGCGCCCTGACCCCGGACCGTCGCGCGCTGCGCTGGTGCAACGACGACGGCGAGCAGCGCACGTACACGTTCGGCGAGATCCAGCGGCTCAGCGACCAGGCGGCGTCGTACTTCCTGTCCCAGGGCCTCCGCAAGGGGGATCGGGTCCTGCTGATCCTCAAGCGGCACGCGCAGTTCTGGTGGGCCATCACGGCCCTGCACAAGATCGGCGCCGTCGCGGTGCCCGCGACGAACCAGCTCAAGGCCTACGACCTGGTGTTCCGGCTGACCGAGGCGAACATCTCCGCGGTCGTGTGCACGCTCGAGGGAGACGTCTCTCAGGAGGTCGACGCCGCTGGGGCCGAGCTCGGCCGGACGCTCGTGAAGATCGGCGTGCGCGGGAGCCGGGACGGCTGGGCGGACTTCGACCAGGGTCTGGCCGACGCCGCGCCGTTCGTCCGCCCTGCGGCCGCAGACCTGCCGGCGCTCGACGACCCGATGCTCCTCTACTTCACGTCGGGTACGACAGCGCAGCCGAAGATGGTCGTGCACGACTTCTCCTACCCGATCGCTCACATCCCGACCGCCAAGTACTGGCACAAGGTGGACCCCGAGGGCCTGCACCTGACGCTGTCGGAGACCGGCTGGGCCAAGTCGGTGTGGGGCAAGCTCTACGGCCAGTGGTTGATGGAGACCTGTGTCGATGTCTACGACTTCGACCGGTTCGACGCGGTGCGCCTGCTCCAGCACCTGCAGGACGCCCGGGTCACGACGTTCTGTGCGGCGCCCACCGTGTACCGGTTCCTCATCACCCACGACCTGTCCCGCTACGACCTGTCGGCGCTGCAGCACTGCACGATCGCCGGCGAGGCGATGAACCCCGTGGTCTACGAGACGTTCAAGGAGCTGACCGGTCTCGAGCTCAAGGAGGGCTACGGCCAGACCGAGATGACCCTCGCCGTCGTCACCAACTACTGGCAGGCGACCAAGGCCGGGTCGATGGGCGTGCCGTCGCCCGGGTACGACGTCGGGCTGCTCACCGAGGACGGTACCGAGGCCGGTGTGGACGAGGACGGCGAGATCTGCATCCGGGTGCCCGACGGGGCCCGTCCGATCGGCCTGTTCGCTGGCTACGCGGGCGACCCCGTAACGACACGGTCGGTCTGGCACGACGGCTGGTACCACACCCGCGACCTGGCCCGGAAGGACGAGGACGGTTACTTCTGGTACGTGGGACGCACCGACGACATGATCAAGACGTCCGGCTACCGGGTCGGCCCGTTCGAGGTCGAGAGCGTCGTCATGGCCCACCCGGCAGTGGTCGAGTGTGCGATCACCGCGGCTCCCGACGAGGTCCGCGGCACCGTCGTCAAGGCGACGATCATCCTGGCGGCGGGGTACGAGCCGACCGACGCGCTCAAGAAGGACATCCAGAGCTTCGTCAAGCACCGCACCGCGCCGTACAAGTACCCGCGCACGATCGAGTTCGTCGAGGCGATGCCCACGACGATCTCCGGAAAGATCCGCCGGGTCGCGATCCGTGCGGAGACTGCACGCGCTGCGGGTGCACAGTGAGGGCATGTCGCCCGTGACCTTCTCTCCTGCGTCCGCTCCCCGGCGTCCCAGCGAGGTCGAACCGCTCCGGGTCGCAGTCGTCGGGACCGGCGGGTGGGGTGAGCAGCACGCGCGGGTCTTCGCCGACCGGACGGACACCGTCCTGTGCGGCGTCGTCGGCCGCGACCTCGCGCGGACCGCAGCGCGGGCCGAGGCCTATCGCACGACTGCCTACACGGATGTCGATGCGATGCTCGACGCTGAGAAACCGGATCTCGTCACCGTCTCGCTGCCGAACGAGGCCCATTTTGCCCCGACGCTCCACCTCATCCGACGCGGCGTTCCCCTTCTCGTGGAGAAGCCCCTCGTGTTCGACCTGGCACAGGCTGACACGCTCCTGGCGGAGGCTGCCGCGAGGAACCTGTTCTTCGCGATCGACCTCAACCATCGCTTCGCCGAACCGGTGCAGCGGCTGCGTCGTGCTATGGCCGCGGGTGAGCTCGGCGACATCGTCTTCGCGACGTGGCGGTTCGGGGGAGAGCCCAACTTCGGTACGTCGCCGCACGCCAACCTCATCGAGACGCAGGTGCACGGTCTCGACATGCTCGAGCACCTGTGCGGGCCGATCGCGTCCGTCATGGCGCAGATGTTCGACCGGACCGTGCCCGGGACGTTCACGACGCTCGCCGTGGCGCTCGAGTTCGTGAACGGGGCGGTCGGCACCCTGCTCGGCAGCTACGACTCGTCGTACGCGTACCCGGGCACGCACCAGCTCGAGGTCAACGGGACGCGCGGACGCGCGGTCGTGGAGGACACGGTCCGGCGCCTCGTGCTGTCTCGCGCCGGCGACGAGACCTCCCAGGTGTGGGAGGCCGGGTACTTCAACGACGAGGCCCGCAGCTTCCACGCCACCTTCGACCGGCACATCGATGCGGTGCTCGCCGCACTCAGAGCGGGGGAGGAGCCGCCGGTGCATGCCCGCGCGGGGCGGCGCGCTCTCGAGCTCGCCGACGCGATCGCCCGCTCGGCCGAGACGGGCACCCGGGTCGCGAGCTGGCCGTCATCGGGTCGATCCCAGCCCCGCGTGTGACGATCAGCGCGTGAGTCCCCTCGTGCAACCCCGGGCGGCCCTCGCCCGCGCCCTCCTTACCCGTGTCGCGGGTCCCGAGGCCGACGAGGCCCGCAACCGCATCCATCGCTCTCCCGGCCCGCGCGCGTTCGACCCGCACAGCCCGATCGGACGCGTGCACGGCGACGCGTCGATGTTCGTCGGCGGCGTCCGCGCTCTGCTCCTGCAGTCGCTGCACCCGCAGGTCATGCAGGGCGTCGCCGACCACTCGGGGTACCGCTCGGACCCGTGGGGCCGGCTCCAGCGGACGGCGACGTTCATTGCGACGACGACGTTCGGCACCCAGGAGGATGCGGACCGGGCAGTGCGCATCGTCGGCGCGGTGCACAAGCGCGTGGTCGGCGAGACGCCCGACGGCGTGCCGTACGCGGCCTCGGATCCCCGCCTGCTGACGTGGGTGCACGTCACGGAGGCGGAGAGCTTCCTGCTCGCCCACCAGCGACTCGGCCGCCACCCGCTGGACCGTGCCGGTTGCGACGAGTACGTCGCGCAGTCGGCCGTCGTGGCGCGCGCGCTCGGCGCCGAGGATGTGCCGACGACGCTCGCCGAGCTCCGCGCGAGCCTCGCGGGATTCCGGCCCGAGCTGGCGAGCACCGAACCTGCGCGGGACGTCGCACGGTTCCTGCTGCTCACCCCGCCACTGCCGTGGGCGGCTCGACCGGGGTACGCCCTGATCGCCGCGGCCGGTGTCGGTCTGCTGCCCGTGTGGGCTCGGCGGGAGCTCGCGCTGCCGGCAGTGCCGGTGCTCGATCCGGTGCTGCGCGCTGGGGGCCGGGCGATCACCGCGACGATCCGCTGGGCGCTGGACCCGCTCGACCCGGTGCGCACCGCGGCGCCCACGGCGTAGAGCAGGCTGACGCCGGCGCTCCCGCGTAGCATCGACCACACGCGACGGGCGCGACCGGCGAGCCTCGCCAAGGGGTCCCGATGAGCGCACAGCCCGCACAGGCCACCACGAGCGACATGAGCGAGCGCACCGCGCGCGCGGTGGCGGAGGCGGCCCGCGAGACCGAGTGGGTCAGGCCGAGCTTCGCCAGAGGGCTGTATCTCGGCGCGTTCGATCTCGCGCTCATCCATCCGTACCCCCTGCCGAACGCACCGGACGCAGCACGCGGCGACGCGTTCCTCACCGAGCTGGCCGCGTACTGCGTGACGCTCGACGGCGCGCGGATCGAGCGCGAGGACCGGATCCCTGACGAGTACCTCAAGGACCTGACGACGCTCGGTGCGTTCGGGATCAAGATCCCCCGCGAGTACGGCGGGCTCGGGCTGCCGACGGTCTACTACGGCCGGGCGCTCATGCTCCTCAGCACGGTACATCCGAGCATCGGGGCGCTGGTCTCCGCGCACCAGTCGATCGGGGTTCCCGAGCCGGTGCGGATGTTCGGTACCGAGGAGCAGAAGCTCGAGTTCCTGCCGCGGTGTGCGGCGGGTGCCATCTCGGCGTTCCTGCTGACCGAGCCCGACGTCGGGTCCGACCCCGCCCGCATGGGCTCGACGGCGACCCCGACCGACGACGGTTCCGCCTACCTCCTCGACGGCGTGAAGCTATGGACGACGAACGGCCCCATCGCCGAGCTGCTCGTCGTCATGGCGACCGTGGCGCCGCGGGACGGACACCGCGGAGGCATCAGCGCGTTCGTCGTGGAGGCAGGCTCGCCCGGCATCACCGTGGAGAACCGCAACGAGTTCATGGGCCTGCGGGGGATGGAGAACGGTGTCACACGGTTCGACCAGGTGCGGGTGCCGGTCGCGAACCGCCTCGGCGCGGAGGGCCAGGGGCTCAAGATCGCGCTGACCACGCTCAACACCGGTCGGCTCTCCATCCCGGCGATCTGCGCGGGTGCGGCCAAGTGGGCACTGAAGATCGCTCGCGAGTGGTCGACCGAACGCGTCCAGTGGGGCAAGCCGATCGGCCGGCACGAGGCAGTCGGCAAGAAGCTCGCCTTCATCGCCGCCACGACGTTCGCGGTCGAGTCCGTGTTCGAGCTCTCCGCGGCCATGGCCGACGCCGGCCTGAAGGACGTGCGGATCGAGGCGGCCCTTGCCAAGCTCTGGTCGAGCGAGATGGGCTACGTCGTGGCGGACGAGCTCGTGCAGATCCGCGGCGGCCGTGGCTACGAGACGGCCGACTCCCTCGCGGCGCGCGGCGAGCGGGCCGTCCCGGTCGAGCGGCTCCTTCGGGACATGCGGATCAACCGGATCTTCGAGGGGTCGTCGGAGGTCATGCGGCTCCTGATCGCCCGGGAAGCCGTCGACGCACACCTCGCGGCGGCAGGTGACCTCGCCTCGGCGGACTCGAGCCGCGGCGCCAGGGCGCGGGCCGCGGTGCACGCGAGCGGCTTCTACGCACGCTGGCTGCCGCAGCTCGTCGTCGGCGCGGGGTCGTTGCCCGGCGCCTACGGAGAGTTCGGGCGACTGGCGCGACACCTGCGGTACGTCGAACGCTCGTCGCGGGCGCTGGCTCGGCGGACGTTCGCCGCGATGGCGCGCTGGCAGAGCGGCCTCGACCAGAAGCAGGCGCTCCTCGGCCGCATCGTCGACATCGGCGCCGAGCTCTTCGCGATGTCAGCGGTCTGCACGCGCGCCCAGGCCCTGCGCGCGCAGGACGCGTCGGTCGGCGCGAGTGCGTACGGTCTCGCGGACGCGTTCTGCGAGCAGTCGCGCGCACGGGTGGACGAGCTGTTCCGGCAGCTCAGGCACAGCACCGACACCAGCGATCGGGCCCTGGCCCACGCCGTGCTGGACGGCAAGGTCAGGTGGCTCGAACGCGGAGTCATCGATCCTTCCGACGGCACCGGACCGTGGATCTCGGCCGTGCCGGTCGGCCCGTCGACCAAGTCGAACGTTCACCGCACGTACCGCTGAGACTCGGACGGGCCCTCCCGACCGCCGATGTCGGGACGTTCGGCGGTGTGCGACCCGGCTCGGTATCGAGAAGATGGTCGCATGAGGTGGTTGCGTGATCGGGTGGAGCTGTTGCTGTTCGTGATCTCCACGGTGCTGCTCGCGGGCGGTGGCGCGGCGTGGTTGGTGCACGCGACATCGGTGGCGGAACCGGCGTGGATCGCCGGGACGCTGCTGGGCCTGGTGTTCTCGATCGCGTGGACGGCCGGTGCGGTCCGGCGTCGCCAGCCGAGCGTCGATGTCATCGCGCTGCTCGCGCTGGCCGGTGCCCTGTGGGTGAACGAGCCGTTCGCGGGCGCCATGATCACGGTCATGCTCGCCACGGGCCAGCTGCTCGACGCGCGGGCGTCGGCGCGGGCCCGGCGCGAGCTGAGCCTGCTGGTCGAGCGGGCCCCGCGCACTGCCCGGCGCCGGGTTGCGGGCGGCGTCGTCGAGGTTCCCGTGGACGAGGTCGCCAGGGGCGACCTGATCCTGGTGGGCACGGGGGAGGTCGTCCCGGTCGACGGGCGGCTCGTGTCGGGCGGGGTCCTGGATGAGGCCGCGCTGACCGGGGAGTCGCTGCCGGTCGAGCGGCCCGCCGGCGATGCGGTGCGCAGCGGGGTGGTCAATGCGGGCTCGCCGATCGATCTGGTGGCAACCTCGGTGGCGGCGGAGTCGACCTACGCGGGTGTGGTGCGGCTCGTGGAGCAGGCGCAGGCGTCCTCGGCGCCGTTCGTACGCGCCGCGGACCGGTTCGCGGTCGTCTTCGTCCCGCTCACGCTGCTGCTGGCCGGTGCAGCATGGGCGTTGAGCGGGGACCCGGTGCGTGCGGTCGCTGTGCTCGTCGTGGCGACACCCTGCCCGTTGCTGCTCGCGGCCCCGATCGCCATCATGTCGGGGCTGTCCCGAGCGGCCCATATCGGTGTCGTCGTCAAGGGCGGTGGCGCGTTGGAGCGGTTGGCTGCGGGGCGCGTGATGCTCTTCGACAAGACGGGCACCTTGACCCAGGGTCAGCCGGCTCTCGCCGGTGTGGTCACCGCGAGCGATCAGGTCGACGCCGACGAGATCCTGCGGCTGGCGGCCTGCCTCGACCAGGTCTCCCCGCACGTGCTGGCCAGCTCGATCGTCACCGCGGCGACCCGTCGCGGGTTGGCGCTCCAGATGCCCGAGGACGTGCACGAAGAGCACGGGTACGGCCTGCGCGGCCGGGTCGGCGCCCACGAGGTGCGGCTCGGGAAGGCAGCGTGGATCGTCGGGGACACACCGACCGCGTGGGTGCGCCAGGTGCGCCGACGCGCGGACCTGGACGGTTCGCTCACCGTGTTCATCGCGGTCGACGGCGCGCCGGCGGGTGCGTTCTTGCTCGAGGACCCGATCCGGCCTGATGCCCCGCGCATGGTCCGCGCGTTGCGCGAGGTCGGGATCAGCCGTGTCGTCCTGGTCACGGGCGACCGGGCCGACATCGCCGACACCGTGGGGCGGATCGTCGGGGTCGACACCGTGCTGGCCGACTGCGACCCGGCCGACAAGCTCGCCGCGATCCGGACCGAGGCCGAGCACGCCGCGACGATCATGGTCGGGGACGGCGTGAACGACGCTCCGGCGCTGGCTGCGGCCGGGGTGGGTGTGGCGCTGGCTGCGCGAGGCGCGACGGCGTCGTCGGAGGCGGCCGACGTGGTGCTGACGGTCGACCGGATCGACGCCCTGGCCGACGCGATCCTGATCGCCCGCCGGTCGAAGCGCATCGCTCTGCAGGCGGTCGTCGTCGGCATGGGTCTGTCCCTCGTCGCGATGGTCGCGGCGGCTGCGGGACTGCTGCCGCCAGCGGCCGGTGCGGTCGTGCAGGAGGTCATCGACGTCCTGGCGATCGGCATCGCCCTGCGCGCCGTCCTCCCCGGCACGGTCCACACGATCGCGATGCCACCGGCCGACGTCGCCGTCGCCGGCGAGCTGCGGGCCGAGCATGACGCGATGCTCGCCGTGGTCGAGCAGATCCGCGCCGTGGCCGATGCCCTCTCGACGCGCAACAGCGACCTCGTCCCGGCGCACGCGCTGGTCGACCGGCTCGAGCGGGAGCTGCTCCCGCACGAGCGTGCCGATGAGGCGTTGCTCGTGCCGCTCGTCGCACGGGCGCTCGGCGGCTCCGATGCGACCGCATCGATGAGCCGTACCCACGCCGAGATCGAGCACCAGGTCAGCCGACTGCGCCGGCTGCTCCGCGACGTCGACAACGACACCGTGCAGCCCGAGGACGTCGTCGAGCTCCGGCGCCTGCTCTACGGGCTCTACGCGGTCCTGCGCCTGCACAACGCCCAAGAAGAAGAGGGCGCGTTCAGCCTCGTGCCCGCTCGCTGACTGGATGAGGCCGATGACGTTGCCGTCGGCGTCCTTCGCGGCGGCGACGAGCTTGCCCCCGCCCATGTCCGTGATCTCCTGCTGGACCTCCGCGCCGGCCGCGAGAACGAGCGTCGTCGCCGGCGGCTCCCGCGCTCGTCGTCGGGGCTGGCGGACCGCGCTCCCTGCAGCTGTCCGGCGAGGTCGCCGACGCGACGCTCATCACGTGCGGGACGACGCCTGAGGCTCTGCGGCAGGCGCGTGAGCACATCGATGCAGGTCGGCTCGCGGCGGGTCGCAGCGGTCCTCACAGGATCATCGTGAACGTGCTGGCGGCCATCGGGGCGCATGCGGCCGACCGGCTCGAGGCCGAGCAGCGCGCGTGGGGCTTCGATCCGGCGCAGGACGTCGGGGTGGCGGGCGATGCTGCGACCGTGGCCGACGCTGTTCGGCGCTGGGCCGATGCCGGCGCGGACACGGTCGTCCTGCAGCCGACCTCCGACGAGCCCGACGTCGAGGGGTTCCTGCGGTTCGCCGGAGGCGAGGTGCAGCCGCTCGTGCGCTGGCGAATCGCGCCGCCGAGCAACGCCGCCGAGCAACGCCGACGAGGGTGCCACGATCCACGCACTCGTCCTCCCGCCGAGCAGCGGCTAACGTCTTGACGTCAAGACAGTGCGCCGCGCTCATCCGGGGCCGGCGGTGAACGAGGGGTTCATCGATGAACAACGGCGTTCAAGAGGTTGATCGCACGGGGACCATGTCCGAACACGCTGCAGCCAGACCAGCCGCTCCACCTGCCGACCCCGGCGCGCTCGGTCTTGCGGCCTTCGCGCTGACCACCTTCGTCCTGAGCTTCGTCAACGCCGGTCTGCTGCCCGTGACTGCCGAGCCGGTGGTCTTCGGGCTCGCGCTGTTCTACGGCGGCATCGCGCAGTTCGCGGCGGGGATCTGGGAGTTCGCGAACCGCAACACGTTCGGCGCCACGGCGTTCTGCTCCTACGGAGCGTTCTGGCTGTCGTTCTGGTTCCTCGCCAGGTTCACAGACCTGTCGGGCGCCGGCGCGGACAAGGGCAAGGGTGTCGGCGTGTTCCTGCTCGCCTGGGGGATCTTCACGCTGTACATGACGATCGCGGCACGCCGTACAAGCATCGCGGAGTTCCTCGTCTTCGTCTTCCTGACCGTCACGTTCTTTGCTCTCGCAGCCGGTGTCTACACGGGGACGGTCGCGTTCACGCGCATCGGCGGCGTGCTCGGGATCGCCACCGCGCTGCTGGCCTGGTACGCGTCGTCGGCGGTGGTCATCAACTCGACCCACAGGCGGACCGTGCTGCCGGTCGGTCCCCAGTAGCCCCGCGGGGCGTGGCGGCCCCGCAGCGGTCGCCGACCTCCGAGCGGGGGGTCAGCGACCGCCGCGAGCGTAGCCGAGCGTCCCGAGGCGGTGCGAGCACTCGTCCCCCAGTCGCATCGACCCGAGGGCTCCGTCCGCGCGTAACCGGTGCAGCTCGGCGACGACCCTGTCGCGCACCGTGGCCGGATCGATGGTGTTGACGTTGATCCTCGTGCCGCCCTCGAAGCCCGCGAGGGTCGACACCCGCCACTTCAGCACGATGCGCCACGGCATCGCCTCGGCGACGTCGGGCGGGCGGTGGTGCCACTCCTCGTTCGTCGGCACGTGCGTCCCGGTCGCTGCGTGCACGGCGTGCAGCAGGTCGGAGACGGCGCGCACCTCGTCGTCGGTGTGCTCCCACGGCCTGTGGCGCTCGCTGGTCGAGTACACCTCGATCGCCGGATAGCGGTGCCCGACGCCCGCGACGGCGATCGCGTGGTCGTTCTCCGCGATGACGAGCCGGTGCGTCGCGGCATGGTCGACGACAGCGGTGGTGAACAGGTCCGGGTCGTCGCGCAGCCGGCCGAGCTCACGGTCGGTCTCCGGGCCGTGCTCGTCGATCGCGACCAGCTGCTTGTGCAGGTGGTCGAACGACGCCCCCGCGGGTCGCAGCCAGTTCTGGAAGACGGCGACGTAGCGGGCGTGCGGCTGCGCCGCGTACAGCTCGCGCAGGGCCTGGATCGTGAAGGTCAGGTACCGGTGATGCTCGTCCGCGGTGAGGGTTCCTGAGCCGGCGAGCTCGTCGTCGAACTCGGCGCCGTCGACGAGGTGACGTCGCGCGACGATCACGTCGTGCGACCCGGCGAACAGGTCGACCCCGCGCTCGAGCCACGTGTCCTCGGATGCCCGGGCCCACTCGTCGTCGGCCATCCCAGCCGCCGCCAGGCGCCTGTGCACGATCGCGAGCACGTGGGCGCGTCCCTGCGACGTCGCGGTGTAGGCGCGGAACCGGTCGACCACCCGGGCCGGCACGACGAAGCCGTGGTTCGTGCGCCAGTAGTCGAGCGGCAGGATCTCGAACAGGTTCGGGATCCTTCGGAGCTCCGGCACCGTGTCGGTGAGGTGCTCGACGGTGAGGTGGTGCAACACCGACGACGTCCCGTCAGGCGCCAGGACGAGGCGGGACTTCTCCGGCGGCGTCTCGAGGCGGCGACCTGCACAGAACGCGCAGAGCCGCTCGGCGTCGCGTGCGTCGACGCGGCGGCGGTTCTCGGGCGGTCCGCTCAGCGGGCGGTGCGCCCGGCCCGGCACCGTCCATACGACGGTCCCTGTCAGAGGCGAGACCTGCTTGACGGTGCCGTCGGGCAACCGGACGAGGGGATCGGGCACAGCAGCACCCTAGATCCGTCCGACGATGAGCACCTCTCACACTTGCAGAGTTCTGCAAGTGATCACTCTGTGGCATGATCGGATGCGCCCGGGCGGCGGCTGTCGTCGCTTCAGCGGGAGCGCCGACGACAAGAGAGGGCCCACGATGACGACTCCGGTCCACCAGCTGAAGGCCGAGCTCTTCAAGACGCTGGGTCACCCCCTGCGAATCCGCATCCTCGAGAAGCTCTGCCTCCGCGAGCACTCGGTCGGCGAGCTGCTCGCCGAGCTCGATGTCGAGGCGTCCAACCTGTCGCAGCAGCTCGGGGTGCTGCGGGCGTCCGGCCTGGTGGCTACGCGCCGTGACGGGTCCGCCGTCCTGTACGCCGTGA
>JAYTSH010000281.1:0-3266 GCA_043745755.1 Cellulomonas sp.
ACCCACTCGCCGTCGTCGTGCCACCAGTACAGGCGCGGGGCGGGGACCTGCGGGGGCAGCGCAGCAGCGACGCGGATCTCGGCGCGCGCGAGGTCGGGGGACTCCGGGTTCTGCTCGGGCGAGACGGCCTTGACGAAGACACCGCGGCCGTCAGTCAGCTCGAGGATCGCTGCGAAACCGGGGCTGAAGCCCGAGTTGGCACTCGACTCGGCGGTCACGCGGGCGCCTGCGAGCGACGAGATCCGGTTGCGGACGGCGCGCGGGAGATCAGCCCAACCGAGCCGCTGGCCACTGAAGGCGAGCGGCGGTGCGCTGGCGTCGTCGGCACTCACGGACCCATAGTGCCAGCGTCCTTCGTAGAATCGTCAGCGTGACCACATATCTGGACCACGCGGCGACCACGCCGATGCTCCCCGAGGCGGCACGGGCCCTGGCGGAGCAGCTGGCCCGGACCGGCAACCCCTCCTCGCTGCACACCTCAGGGCGGGCGGCGCGACGTGTCGTCGAGGAGTCCCGCGAGCAGATCGCCGCGACGCTCGGTGCCCGCCCGAGCGAGGTCATCTTCACAGGGGGTGGTACCGAGGCCGACAACCTCGCGGTCAAGGGGCTGTTCTGGGCGCGCCGGCGGCAGGACCCTGCCCGGATGCGCATCCTCGTCTCCGCGGTCGAGCACCACGCGGTCATCGACCCCGCGTTCTGGATGGCGGCGCACGCGGGTGCCGAGATCGTGCTGCTGCCCGTCGACCAGGACGGCGTCCTGCGCCTCGACGCGCTCGCGGCCGAGCTCGAGGCGCACGGCGAGCAGGCCGCGCTGATCTCCGTCATGTGGGCGAACAACGAGGTCGGCGCGCTGCAGCCGCTCGACGACGTCGTCGCGCTCGCGCGCCGCTACGGGATCCCGGTGCACGCCGACGCGGTGCAGGCCGTCGGGCAGCTGCCGGTCGACTTCGCCGCGTCGGGCCTCGACGCGCTGACCGTGAGCGGTCACAAGGTCGGGGGACCGGGCGGCGTCGGTGCGCTCGTCGCGCGCCGTGGCCTCGAGCTCACCCCCGTCCTGCACGGCGGCGGCCAGGAGCGGGGAGTTCGCTCAGGGACCCTCGCTGTCCCCCTCATCGCGTCCATGGCAGTGGCGCTCGAGGCCGCGGTCGCCGCCCAGCCCGCGTACGCCGTCAGGGTCGGAGCGCTGCGCGACCAGCTCGTCGCCGCCGTGCGTCACGTGGCTGGCGAGGCCGTTCTGCGAGGGCCGGCGGACCTGGCCCGACGGCTGCCCGCCAACGCGCACTTCACGTTCCCGGGGTGCGAGGGCGACTCGCTGCTGTACCTGCTCGACTCGGCAGGGATCGAGTGCTCGACAGGGTCGGCGTGCCAGGCAGGCGTGCCGCAGCCCAGCCATGTCCTGCTCGCGATGGGGCTCGACGAGGTGGAGGCTCGCGGTGCGCTGCGGTTCTCGCTCGGTCGAACCTCGACCGCGGCCGATGGCGACGCGCTCGCGGCCGCCCTCCCCGGTGTGGTCGACCGGGCGCGCGCCGCCGGACTCGCCGGCGCCGCGCACTCGTCGGGCGGGGCCGCCTGATGCGTGTCCTCGCGGCCATGTCCGGAGGGGTCGACTCTGCCGTCGCGGCCGCCCGGGCCGTCGACGCGGGCCATGACGTGGTCGGTGTCCACATGGCGCTGTCGCGCAACCGGGACCAGTTCCGGACCGGTTCGCGCGGGTGCTGCTCGATCGAGGACGCGGGGGACGCCCGCCGAGCCTCCGACGTGCTCGGGATCCCGTACTACGTGTGGGACCTGTCGGAGCGGTTCGAGGAGACGGTCGTCGCCGACTTCCTCGCCGAGTACGCCGCCGGTCGCACCCCGAACCCGTGCGTGCGCTGCAACGAGCACATCAAGTTCGAGGCGCTCCTCGACAAGGCGCTCGCGCTCGGCTTCGACGCGGTGTGCACCGGTCACTACGCACGGACTGTCGCTCGGGACGACGGCCGACGAGAGCTGCACAGGGCGCGCGACGCCGCGAAGGACCAGTCCTACGTGCTGGCCGTCATGGGCCCCGAGCGGCTCGCCCGTGCGATGTTCCCGCTGGGCGACGTGGCGACCAAGGACGAGGTCCGCGCCGAGGCGGCAGCGCGCGGGCTGTCGGTGTCGGCCAAGCCGGACTCGTACGACATCTGCTTCGTCGCTGACGGCGACACCCGGGGATTCCTCCGGGACCGCCTCGGGTCCCGTCCCGGTCCGATCGTCGACACCGCAGGTGAAGTTCTGGGCGCCCACGACGGCACCTACGCCTACACGATCGGTCAGCGCAAGGGCATGGCGATCGGTCGACCCGCACCCGATGGCAAGCCGCGGTACGTCTTGTCGATCATGCCCGTGACCAGCACTGTCGTGGTCGGCTCGGTCGACGAGCTCGACGTCGCGACGGTCCGCGCCGGATCCGCCGTGTGGTTCGCGGACGCCGACGCGGACGGTGACTGGTTCGAGTGCGAGGCGCAGGTGCGTGCGCACGGCGTGGCCATCGGTGTGCGCGCCCGGACGGTGCCGGGCGGCGGCGTCGAGGTCGACGTCACTGCAGGCGCCGCACACCGTCTGCGGGGCGTCGCCGCCGGCCAGTCCCTCGTCCTCTACGACGGCTCGCGCGTCCTGGCGCAGGCTACCGTCGACGCGACGACCCCCGCAGTGCGAGCATGATCGCTGTCACGGGTTCCGGCCCCTGGCCCGGCACCGACGTCCTCGAGGCGCAGAACCTGGTCATGGGCGACCTCGCGGACACGCCTGAGGGGATCACGGGCATCCCGTTCGCCGTGCGGCTCCCCGCTCGCGGTCCGGCGGGAGACGCGACGGGCTCGACGGCCGCACTGCTCCTCGACCTGCCCGTCGAGCTCGGCGTGCACGGCTGGAAGCTGGCGGATCGACCGGGCCGCGACCTCGCCCGGGCACAGTCGCTGCGGCGCGAGGACCTCGACGCGCTCGCGGTCGCCGCGCACGGCTACGTGGGCCCGCTGCTCGTCCCGGTCACAGGCCCGCTCACCCTGGCCGCGTCGCTGTACCTCGCTCGCGGGGACCGGGTCGTGGCGGATCGCGGTGCGGTGGCCGAGCTTGCCGAGTCGCTCGGCGCCGGTATCGCCCACCACCTCGCGACAGTGCGGCGGGCGGTGCCGGGCGCCGACGTGACGCTGCTGCTCGACGAGCCGCTGCTCGCGCGGGTCGTTGCCGGTGCGCTGCCGAGCTTCTCCGGGTACTCCGCGCTGCGGTCGGTGCCTGCGCAGGTT
>JAYTSH010000282.1:0-1794 GCA_043745755.1 Cellulomonas sp.
TCGCGCGGACATCGCGGCGCACCTCCACGACTCGGTGCTGCAGACCCTTGCGCTGATCCGGTCGCGCGCGGACGACCCGCACGAGGTGGCGCGCATGGCGCGGGCGCAGGAGCGGGAGCTGCGCGAGTGGCTCTACGACGACCGGCCGGCACCGGGCACGTCGCTCGCGGCCGCGCTGCGGGCCGTCGTCGCCGAGATCGAGGACACGCGGTCCGGTCCCGGCGGCGAGGCTGTCGTCATCGACGCCGTCCTCGTCGGTGACCGCGAGCCCGACGCCGACACCGAGGCGCTGCTGCAGGCGACGCGCGAGGCGTTGGTCAATGCCGTCGTGCACGGACGCCCGCCGCTGTCGCTGTACTGCGAGGTCGGACCTGACCTCATCGAGGTCTTCGTCCGCGACCGAGGGGATGGCTTCGACCTCGACGCGGTCCCGTCGGACCGGTTCGGTGTGCGCGAGTCGATCATCGGCCGGGTCCGGCGCCGGGGCGGTTCGGCCAGCGTCGAGTCGAAGGACGGCAACGGCACCGAGGTGCACCTGAGCATCCCGGTGCGTGCGGAAGAGGATCATGCGGTGCGGGCCGCGCCGGGGCAGCCCCGGGCGGACGCCACCGAACCGGTCAAGGAGCGGTGAGGCACATGAGTGAACCTGTCGACGTGGTGCTGGTCGACGACCACCTGATGTTCCGGGCGGGAGTGCGGGCCTCGCTCGACGACCGCGTGCGCGTGGTCGGGGAGGCCTCGAGCGTCGACGAGGCGATCCGGGTCGTGCGCGAGCTCCGCCCGTCGGTCGTGCTGCTCGACGTGCACCTGCCGGGCGGTGAAGGCGGCGGCGGGGCGGAGGTCATCAGGGCGTGCACCGACCTCCTCGGTGAGACGCGGTTCCTCGCACTGTCGGTCTCGGACGCGGCGGACGATGTCGTCGCGGTCATCCGGGCGGGCGCGCGCGGCTATGTGACGAAGGCAATCACGGGCGCGGACCTGGCGGCCGCAGTGCAGCGCGTCGCCGGGGGCGACGCGGTCTTCTCACCGCTGCTGGCGGGCTTCGTGCTCGACGCGTTCGGCGCCGCGGCGGGCGACGTCGCGACCGGCGACGACGAGCTCGACCGGCTCTCGGCCCGGGAGCGTGAGGTCATGCGGCTCATCGCGCGCGGCTACTCCTACCGGGAGGTGGCGACCGAGCTGTTCATCTCGATCAAGACCGTCGAGACGCACGTCTCCGCGGTGCTGCGCAAGCTGCAGCTGTCCTCGCGCCACGAGCTGACGCGCTGGGCTGCCGCCCGGCGACTCATCTGAGGTTCCCGACGCAGGTTCCCGACACAGGTTCCCGACACAGGTTCCCGACGCAGGTTCCCGACACGACTGTGGGGAAACTCGGCGGGAAGACCCTAGGCTGAGCCCATGACCGTCGTCCTGAACCTCCTGCTCGTCCTGCACCTCGTCGGCTGGGCCATGGTGCTCGGTGGCGTCCTGGCCCACATGAAGAAGCCGGTGCTCCCGGTGGGGGCGCTGCACGGCATCCTCACCGCGCTCGTCACGGGCATCCTCATGACCGGCATCCTGTCCGCCGGCCTCGCGGGCGACCCGCCGAACAACCTGAAGGTCGGGGTCAAGCTCCTTGTCGCGCTGGTCGTGGCGGCGCTCGTGATCGTGGGTCGGCGCTCGCCGGCCAAGGTCACCGCGGGTTTCCTTGGCGCGATCGCGGGGCTCGTGGTCCTCAACGTCGGGATCGCCGTCCTGGTGAGCTGACCGTGCACCACGCGCATCGGACCGACGCCGGCGCGGCCCACCGATGAG
>JAYTSH010000283.1:0-3583 GCA_043745755.1 Cellulomonas sp.
GGCTGCACGAACGTCGGGTTCGCCTCGTAGAAGTCGAGCAGCCGCTGCGTGTAGGCGCTCATCCGGAAGAAGTAGTTCTCCTCGGAGAGCATCTCGACGGGGATCCCATGGATCGCGCAGACCTTGTGCCCCTCGAACTCGCCCGTGCCGTCCATGAGGTCCCCGGGGAGCTTGTACTCCTCGCAGCCGACGCAGTAGGGACCCTCGTAGGAGCCCGCGTAGATCTCGCCCTTGTCGTACAAGTCCTGGATGAAGGTCTGTACGCGCGTGGTGTGGCGCTCCTGGGTCGTCCGGATGAAGTCGTCGTTGCGCACGTCGAGCGTCGTCAGGACCGGCTTCCAGGCGGTCTCGACGAGGCGGTCCGCCCACTCCTGCGGGCTCACGCCGTTGGCCTCGGCGGTGCGCATGACCTTCTGGCCGTGCTCGTCCGTGCCGGTCAGGAACCAGACCGGCTCCTGGCGCTGACGGTGCCATCGCGTGACGACGTCGGCCGCGACCGTCGTGTACGCGTGCCCGATGTGGGGGGCGTCGTTCACGTAGTAGATCGGCGTCGTCAGGTAGAACGTGGGAGTGGCCTCAGGCATGGCGACATCGTAGGCGGGAGCAGGTGGTGGGGTCGTCGGCATTCCGCGTCAGAGCCGCGTGAGGCCTCGTCGGAGGCCGCGTATCGCCTGGGCTATCCGCTGCTCGTTCTCGATCAGCGCGAACCTCACGTGCCCGTCCCCACCCGGTCCGAACCCGATCCCGGGCGAGACGGCGACGTCGCAGTCGCGCACGAGCAGCTCGGCGAACTCGATCGAGCCCAGGCCCGCGTAGGGCTCGGGGATCTTCGCCCACGCGAACATGGTTCCCCGGGGCTTGATGATGTCCCAGCCGATGCGACCGAGCCCGTCGACCAGTGCGTTGCGCCGCGACTCGTAGACGGCGCTGAGGTCGGCCGGGTAGTCGACGGCCTCGTTGAGCGTCACCGTCGCCGCGATCTGGATCGGCTGGAACGTTCCGTAGTCGAGGTAGCTCTTGAGCTTCGCGAGCGCACCGACCACGTCGGGCCGACCGACCAGGAACGCGACACGCCAGCCGGCCATCGAGAACGACTTCGTCATCGAGTACAGCTCGACCGCGACCTCCTTGGCGCCCACGCACTGCAGGATCGACGGCGGGGTCCACCCGTCGAAGCACATGTCTGCGTACGCCAGGTCGTGGACGAGCACGACGTCGCGCTCGCGGGCCCAGTCGACGAGCCGCTGGAGGTCCGGCACGTCGACCGTCGTGGTCGTCGGGTTGTGCGGGAACGAGAGCACCACGACGCGCGGCTTCGGCCAGCCGAGCTCCCACGCCTCCATGACCCGGTCGATGTACCCGGCGCCGTCGTCACCGTCGCCGATCGGCACCTGCCGCGCGTCGGCTCCCGCGAAGTACGGGCCCCAGATGTGGATCGGGTAGCTGGGAGTCGGCACGATCGCGGCGTCACCGGGCTGCAGCAGCACCCACATGAGGTGGCTGAACCCCTCCTTGGCACCGATCGTCGAGATGACCTCCGTCTCGGGGTCGAGCGTGACGCCGAACCGTCGCAGGTAGAGGTCCGCGACCGCCTGGCGCAGCTTGGGGATGCCGCGGGAGGCCGAGTACCGGTGGTTGCGCGGGAGCTGTGCGGCCTCGACGAGCTTGTCGACCGCGATCTGCGGGCTCGGCAGATCGGGGTTGCCGAATCCGAGGTCGATCACGTCGCGCCCCGCGCGCCGGGCATCCAGCTTGAGGGCCTCGATGATCGTGAACACGTAGGGCGGCAGGCCGGGGATGCGACGGAACTCCATAGACGCACGCTAGCGCCCGATGGCGACGCCGCGCGGATCTGAGAAGGTGGGAGGGGCAGCCGCACGACGACCCCCGGGAGGACCGGCGATGGCCACGACCCACCCGACCACAGCCGACGGCGCTGCGACCCGCGGCACTCGCCGCGCACTGCTCATCGTCGACGTCCAGCCCACCTTCTGCGAGGGCGGTGGGCTCGCAGTCGTCGGCGGCAACGCGGTCGCCGTCGCCGTCGCGGCCTATGCCGCGGCGCACCGGGACCGGTACGACGCCGTCGTGACGACCCAGGACTGGCACGTCGACCCGGGCGCCCACTTCAGTGCTGCACCCGACTACGTCGACACCTGGCCGCCGCACGGTGTCGCCGGGACGGCCGAGGCCGAGCTGCACCCTGCGCTCGGGGACCTCCACCCCGACGCGAGCGTCCGCAAGGGCGCGTACGCCGCCGCGTACTCGGGCTTCGAGGGCACCGACCCGCGCGGTCGCACGCTCGAGACGGTGCTGCGCGAGGCCGGGATCGACGCGGTCGACGTCGTCGGCATCGCCGAGTCGCACTGCGTCAAGGCCACAGCGCTCGACGCCCACGCGCTGGGCCTGACCACGCGGGTGCTCACCGACCTGACGGTCCCGGTCACCCCCGAGCAGGGCGCGACCGCGCGCTCCGAGCTCGCCGCGGCCGGGGTCGGGCTTGTCGCATCGTCGCAGGCGTGAGCCGGACGCCTCAGCGCGGCTGCGCGCCTGGCGCCTGCAGCGCCGAGTACGGCCCGCCGGCCGCCATCAGCTCGGAGTGCGACCCGCTCTCCACGAGCCGCCCTGCCCGCATGACGGCGATCCGATCAGCGCCCTGGATCGTCGACAGCCGGTGCGCGACGACCAACGTCGTGCGGCCGTGCATGAGCCGCGCGAGGGCCTCCTGCACGAGCCGCTCGGATGCGGTGTCGAGGGCCGAGGTCGCCTCGTCGAGCACGAGCACTCGCGGGTCACGGATGAGCGCCCGGGCGATGGCGATCCGCTGGCGCTGGCCCCCCGAGAGTCGTGCGCCGCGCTCGCCGATGACGGCGTCGAGCCCACCCATCTGCTCGACGAAGTCCAGCGCGTTGGCGTCGCGAAGCGCGGCACGGACAGCGTCGTCGGTCAGGTCGGGGCTGCCGTAGGTGACGTTCGCGCGCACGCTGCCCTCGAACAGCAGCGACTCCTGGGGAACGACTGCCAGGTGCCGCCGGTAGCTGCGCAGGTCGAGCCCGGTCACGTCGCGCCCGTCGAGCAGGATGCGGCCCGTCGTTGGCTTGAGGAACCCGATGACGAGGTTGAGCACCGTCGACTTGCCCGATCCCGACGGCCCGACCAGCGCAACCGTCTCCCCGGGCACGACGTCGAGGCTCAAGTCCTCGATCGCGTGCTCGTCGGGTGCGTCGTCGTACGCGAAGCCCACGTGCTCGAACCGGACCGCTCCGGCGACCTCGCCGACCAGCGCCTTCCCGGAGTTGCGCTCGAGGTCCGGCTCGGTCAGCACCTCGCCCATCGACCGCACGGACTCGAGCCCCTTGGTGACGACGGGCGCCAGGCCGAGCAGCGCGGTCACCGATCCCGTGAGCGCCATGAAGTAGCTCGACAGCATGACGACGTCGCCCGCGCTCACGTCGAACGTGCCGGTCCACGCGACCCACGCCGCCCCGACGAGGCAGCCGACGCTGAGCAGCTGGAAGGTGATCCAGGCGAGCGCCCCGAACCGCCCGTTGACGACGTCAAGGCGGATGCCGGCCTCGCGCAC
>JAYTSH010000284.1:0-6994 GCA_043745755.1 Cellulomonas sp.
AGCTACGTGCGGCGCGCGATCCTGTCGATCTTCCTCGACGGCTACCGGCGCCGCCGCCGCTGGGCGGCGGTGCGGCACCTGCTGGCCCGGCCCGACGACGCCGAGGGCCCCGAGGCTGCAGCGTCGAGCCGTGTCGACGTGCAGTCCGCGCTCCTGACCCTGCGGCCGCGGCTGCGTGCGTGCGTGATCCTGCGGTTCTACGACGACCTGACGGTGCCCGAGATCGCTCGCCAGCTCGGGCTGTCCGACGGCACCGTCAAGCGCTACCTGTCCGACGCGATCGACGCGCTCGAGGGCGTCCTCGGTCCGCTGCACCAGTCCCGCACCGAAGACGTCACCCTCATCCACACCGGGAGCCGGCGATGACCATCGATCTCGCGCGCACGCTGCACGACGCCGTCGACGGCACCGGCACGACCGTCCTGCTCGGGCACGGGAGGCCCGAGCAGGACGCCGTCGCGGAGACGGTCGGGCGCCTGGCCACGCGCATCAGGACGCGGCGTGCGGTCCGGGCGGGGACCCGGGCCGGGGTGGGGCTGGTGGCGGTCGGGGCGATCGCGGCCTTCGGTGGACAGCTCGTCGGTCGCAGGGGCGCCGACGACCTGTTGCCCGCAGCCGTGCCCGGCGCTGCACCGGGTACGTGCGGCTCGTCGGTCGCGGACCTCGTCCCGACCGGCAGCACTGATCTCTCCGTGGAGCTCTCCCGCAGCGCGGCGTACGACGAGTCGGGGAAACGGGCGGCGGACGCCGGCGTGCTCGGCCCGCGCGTCGGGCGCGACTTGGCGGCGATCGTGAAGGTCTCTCCCAGCCCGGGCTCGGCGGCTGACCTTCCGGGGGTCTCCGTGTACGCCGGCGGCACGGTGTACCAGAGCGTGATCCGGCCGAGCGTCGTGGTGATCCACCAGGGCACCGTCGTGGCGGCGTTGGTGCAGGCGTCCTCAGTGGAGTCGCAGGTGCAGGCCCCGAGGCAGAAGCCGACCGCGCTGATGGCACAGGTCGCGGCTCAACTGGTGACCTGTGCGACGAACCGAGATCCTGGCGGCGTCGCTCTGCCCGCCGGTTCCTACGAGTTCTACCCCGTGGTCGGGTATCCCGACGCCGCCACGTCTGACGGGATCGGCCGAGCGGTCGGCGCTGCGATCCCAGTGACGCTCCTGCCGGAGGTCCCGCCGCTCGTGGGTCTGCCCGCCGGCTTCCCCACCGACGTGACCATCATCGGCGGACGGCTCATCGAGGCGACGCACCTCGACGGCACGACCGCCTCCGGGTGGACCGCGACGGTCGCGGTCGACGGGGTCGACGGGGTCACCCGCGCCGTCGCGGCCCTGGGCTACTGGCCGGCGTCGGCTGGCTCCACGCAGCTCGAGGCCCCGACGCCCGATGGTCGGTGGCAGGTCAGAGTCACGGACGGTCTGACGAGCGACGGCGCGGCGACGGTCGTCTACCGGATCAGCCCGAACTGAGTGGGCGCTGGGGCAGCGGAGCGAGGGCTCTCTGTGCAAGGGCCGTCGACTCGAGCCGGGACAGGGTGAATATCAGCCCGCGAGCGCTGCGTCGAGCGTCTCGTGGATCGTGAAGACCTGCGTCAGCGCGGTGATCCGGAAGACCTTGAGCAACCGCTCGGAGTCGATCACGAGCTGGAGGCGGCCGTCGTGACCGCGCACCTTCTTCAGCACGCCGACAAGTACACCGAGACCGGTGGAGTCCATGAACTTCACGGCGGTGAGGTCGACGACGAGGTCCGTCCGCCCGCTCTCGACGAGTTTCCCGAGCTGCTCGCGCAGCACCGAGGCGGTGTAGACATCGATCTCGCCGGACACGTCGACGACGGTCCGGTCACCTACGTCCTTGCTCGTCACGCTGACGTCCATCGATGGCCTCCGCTTGTCGCGCTCGTGAGAAGTCTCCCATTCCCAGCAGCGCTTCCTGACACGCCCGGTTGGATCACCCGAACGCAGGCTGCCCGGCCCGACCGCCGGCGGGCGCCCTCAGCTCGCACGCACCGCAGCGAGCGCCGCCCGATACTCCGGCGTGGTGCCGTCCGGTCGCACCTCCTGCAGGACGTGCGACCGCACGCCGAGCTTGCGGAGCGTGACCCCGAGCTCGGCCACGTCGCCCGGCGACAGGACCGTCGGGTCGACGGTCGTGCGCACCTGGACGTCGACGCCCGAGTCGAGCACGAGGCGCAGCGATGTGAACGCCGCGTCGGCGCTCGCGCCCACCCCGGTGATCGCCCGGTAGAGCGCTGCGGGTGCCTTGACGTCGAACCCCACCCAGTCGACGAAGGGCAGCACGGCTGCCAGGCGCCGTGGATAGGCGCCTGACGTGTGCAGGCCGACCTCGAAGCCGAGGGCACGGACTTCCCGCGCAGCGTCGGCCAGCCCGTCCTGACGCGTCGGCTCCCCGCCGGAGAGCACGAGCCCGTCGAGCAGACCGTGCCGACGCGAGAGCAGCCCGCGCACGCGCGACCACGGCACGTCGCCGGACGCGCGCGGGTCGATGAGCTCAGGGTTCTGGCAGTAGGTGCACCGCCACGGGCAGCCCTGCAGGAACACCGTCGCGACGAGCTTGCCGGGCCAGTCGCACGACGACAGCGGCGTCAAGCCCGCGATGGCGAGCGAGTCAGCACCTGAGGTCGCGCGCGCCGGGCGTTGCGCGGCTCCTTCAGCCTCGCCCATGCAGACCTCCGCCACCTGCTCCTCGGTCACTTGACCCCGGCGGGCTCGCGGAACATCAGTCGCTCGGCGTGCTCGCCCTTCTTGCCGATGTTGAACGAGCTGACCGGTCGGTGGTAGCCCATGACGCGCGTCCAGACCTCGCACACGACCGGCTCGGCGTCCGGGTGCTCGGCGGCGCAGCGGTCGCACGTCTGGTGCTCACCCGCGAGGTAGCCGTGGTTCGGGCAGATCGAGAACGTCGGGGTCACCGTGATGTACGGCAGCCGGAACGTCGACAGCGACCGGCGCACGAGCTCACGGCAGGCGTCGGCTGTCGAGAGCCGCTCGGCCATGTACAGGTGCAGCACCGTGCCGCCCGTGTACTTGCGCTGCAGCTCTTCTTGACGCTCGAGCGCCTCGAACGGGTCGTCGGTGAAGCCGACAGGGAGCTGCGAGGAGTTCGTGTAGTACGGGTTGGACTCCGACCCGGCCTGGAGGATGTCGGCGAACCGCTTCTTGTCCTCCTTCGCGAACCGGTACGTGGTGCCCTCGGCCGGCGTGGCCTCGAGGTTGAACAGGTGGCCGGTCGACTCCTGGAAATCGACCATGCGCGCACGGACGTGGTCGAGCAGCCGGACCGCCAACGCGTGGCCGCGCGGGTCCGTGATGTCCACGGGCTCGTCGTCGTCCCGCGTGAAGTTGCGGATCATCTCGTTGATCCCGTTGACGCCGATCGTCGAGAAGTGGTTGTCGAGGGTGCCGAGGTACCGCTTCGTGTAGGGGAACAGGCCCTCGTCGATGTACTTCTGGATGACGACGCGCTTGACCTCGAGCGAGTCGCAGGCGAGCTCGAGCAGGTGGTCGAGCTCCTTGATGAGGATCTCCTCGGTGCCCCGGTACAGGTAGCCGAGCCGCGCGCAGTTGATCGTGACCACGCCGAGCGAGCCGGTCTGCTCGGCCGAGCCGAACAGCCCGTTGCCCCGCTTGAGCAGCTCGCGCAGGTCGAGCTGGAGGCGGCAGCACATCGAGCGCACGTCGCCGGGCTGGAGCTCGGAGTTGATGAAGTTCTGGAAGTACGGCAGGCCGTACTTCGCGGTCATCGCGAAGAGCAGCTCCGCGTTCTCGGAGTCCCAGTCGAAGTCCTCGGTGATGTTGTACGTGGGGATCGGGAACGTGAACACGCGGCCCGATGCGTCGCCCGCGGTCATGACCTCGATGTACGCGCGGTTGATCATGTCCATCTCGGGCTGCAGCTCGCCGTATGTGAAGTCGACGGGCTCGTCACCGATGAACGGCACCTGGTCGCGCAGGTCGGCGGGGCACACCCAGTCGAAAGTCAGGTTGGTGAACGGTGTCTGCGTGCCCCACCGTGACGGCACGTTGAGGTTGTAGACCAGCTCCTGGACGCACTGCAGCACATCTTTGTACGACAGGTTGTCGAGCCGGATGAACGGCGCCATGTACGTGTCGAACGAGGAGAACGCCTGCGCGCCGGCCCACTCGTTCTGCATCGTGCCGAGGAAGTTGACGATCTGCCCGACGGCGGAGCTGAAGTGCTTCGGCGGGCGCGCCTCAACCTTGCCGGGAACGCCGTTGAGGCCCTCCTGGAGCAGCATCCGCAGCGACCAGCCCGCGCAGTAGCCGGCGAACATGTCGAGGTCGTGGATGTGCAGGTCGCCCTCGCGGTGCGCGCGTCCGATCTCCGGGGCGTACACGTGGCTGAGCCAGTAGTTAGCGACCACCTTGCCTGCGGTGTTCAGGATCATCCCGCCCAGCGAGTAGCCCTGGTTCGCGTTGGCGTTGACGCGCCAGTCACTGCGATCGAGGTATTCATCGATCGACGTACCGACCTCGACGACGGGCAATTGATCCATGGCGCGCGACTCCTCTTCGAGCGACGTCCGCTTTGTCTCCACTATATCTTGTGGTCACCGCGTCGTCGAGCAACTAGATGTGCCATTTCTATGCCGCTGGGGCGCATCGCGGGCGGGACCTTGGTCCCTCGTGCGGGAGGCGGGCCGGGTGCAGACGCCCGACGTCGCGCGCAACTCACCCGGAGTGCTCGGCGTGTCGCGGACCTGCGCTGCAGCGTCTGTTCCGCCGGGCTCCCTCGAGCGCGGCCCGGGCGCATCAGCCACCGCCTCGGGCAACCGCCTCGGGCAGCTGCAGCGGGCAGCTGCAGCGGGCAACGACATCAGGCAACGACATCAGGCAATGGCGCGCCCGCTGCCGGTGCGAGGATGGCCGCGTGGTCCGAACCGGTGAGCTGCTGGACGTGCTGCTCGCCGGTGGTCTCCGCGCCGACCGGGTGACGCACGTCGAGCGTCTACCCGCCCGACCCGGCGAGCAGGTGGACTGGCCGGCCTGGGCCGACACCGATCTCGTCGCCGGGTACCGGTCGCTCGGCGTCGCCCGGCCGTGGCGCCATCAGGTCGAGGCGGCCGACGCGGCGTGGGCCGGCCGGCACACCGTCCTTGCGACCTCGACCGGATCGGGCAAGTCGCTCGCCTTCTGGCTTCCGTCGCTGACAGCCGTGCGCGCTGACGTGGCCGCGGCCGCACTCGACCCAGGCCGCATCGAGACCGTCGGCCGTCGCGGGTCCGTGCTCTACCTGAGCCCGACGAAGGCTCTCGCGGCCGACCAGCTCGTCAGCGTCGACCGGCTCCTCGCCGCCGGCCACGCGCGCGACGTCCGGGTCGCGACCTGCGACGGCGACACCGGGTTCGACGAGCGCCGCTGGGTGCAGCAGTACGGCGACGTCGTCATGACCAACCCCGACTTCCTGCACTTCGCCCTCCTGCCGAACCACCGGCGGTGGGCGCGGCTGCTCGGATCGCTGCGGTACGTCGTCGTCGATGAGTGCCACGCCTACCGCGGTGTGTTCGGCGCCCACGTCGCGGCTGTGCTGCGGCGGCTGCAACGGCTCGCGGCGTCGTACCAGGCCGGACCGACGGGGGGCCCTGCTGCCCCCGGGGGACCGATGGGCCCGGCCGCCCACGGAGGGCCGATGGCAGGGATGGCCGCCTCGGGCGGGCGGGCCCTACGGCGCGGGCCTGTGTTCCTCCTCGCGTCCGCGACGACGTCCGACCCGGCCGCGAGCGCAGCACGCCTGCTCGGGGTCCGCCCGGACGACGTGACCGCCGTGACCGCCGACACCTCGCCCGCGGGCCGCAAGACGTTCGTCCTGTGGCAGCCGCCCGAGCTCCCCGGCGCGCGGGCCGCCGAGCTCGACGACGAAGACCCCTGGGCTACGCCGCTCCCGCTCCCGCCGATCGACCGGGACGCGCTCGACGACGCGCCTGGCTCCCCTGGCGGCTCGGCAGCGCTCGACAGCTCGGCAGCGCTCGACGGCTCCGTCGCGCACACCGTCGTGGCTCCGCTCGAGCCGACAGAGGGTTCCGGACCGCTCGGGACGGGTGAGCGGGTCGTCGCCGACGAACCCGACCGGCCTCGTCGATCGGCCACGGCCGAGGTCGCCGACCTGCTGGCCGACCTCACCGCCGCGGGTGCCCGGACGCTCGCGTTCACCCGCTCGCGCCGGGCCGCCGAGTCAGTCGCAACCGTGACGCAGGCGCACCTGCGCGAGATCGACGACTCGCTCGCAGGGGCCGTCGCGGCGTACCGCGGCGGGTATCTGCCCGAGGAACGGCGCGCGCTCGAGTCCGCGATCCGGGACGGCCGGCTGCGGGCGCTCGCGACGACGAACGCACTCGAGCTCGGCGTCGACATCACGGGCCTGGATGCCGTGCTCATCGCCGGCTGGCCGGGCACGCGCGTGTCGCTGTGGCAGCAGGCCGGGCGGGCGGGCAGAGCCGGTTCCGAGGGGCTGGTCGCGCTCGTTGCCCGCGAGGACCCGCTCGACACGTACCTCGTGCATCATCCGGAGGCGATCTTCGACACCCCTGTCGAGGCGACGGTGTTCGACCCGACGAACCCGTACGTCCTCGCACCCCACCTGTGCGCGGCCGCCGCCGAGCTGCCCTTGCGCACGGAAGACCTGCCGCTGTTCGGGCCTGGGACACGCGAGCTCCTCGACGTGCTCGTCGAGCGCGGCGCGCTGCGGCGTCGGCCGTCGGGCTGGTACTGGACGCATGCGGATCCCGCGTCGCGGCTGACCGACCTGCGCGGCACGGGCGGCTACCCCGTGCGCGTCATCGAGACGACGACCGGTCGCGTGCTCGGGACAGTAGATGCCGCGGCGGCTGACTCGACCGTGCATCGCGGCGCGGTGTACGTGCACCAGGGCGCGACCTACGTGGTCGACGAGCTGCGGCTCGACGACGACGTCGCGTTCGTCGGACGGCGAGACGTCGACTACGGCACCTGGGCGCGTTGGT
>JAYTSH010000285.1:0-4554 GCA_043745755.1 Cellulomonas sp.
GCCCGACAGCGGGTTCACGTCCGTCGCCGCGGTCACTTGCGGCGCCGCGGCTGTGCGGCGTTGCCCTGGTGCGAACCGGGTCGCAGCTGAGCGGTGGCCCGGCCGACGTCCGCGGCTCCGACCGCCTCGCCGGAACCGCCCTTCGCGCGGTTCGCCAGGACCTTCGCGGTGTGCCCGTGCAGGTCGGGCTCGCGCTCACGCAGGAGCACCGCGAAGGGGGTCGCGAGGAAGATCGAGGAGAACGCACCGATCGCCATGCCGACGAACAGCGCGAGCGCGATGTCCCGCAGCGTCCCCGCGCCGAGCACGAACGCCCCGATGAACAGGATCCCGCTGACCGGCAGCAGCGCCACGACGGAGGTGTTGATCGACCTCACGAGAGTCTGGTTGACGGCCAGGTTCGCCTTCTCGGCGTAGGTGAACCGCGATTGGTCGAGGACCCCGACGGTGTTCTCCCGTACCTTGTCGAAGACCACGACGGTGTCGTAGATCGAGTACCCGAGGATCGTCAGGAAGCCGATGACCGTTGCAGGTGTGACCTCCCACCCGACCGCGGCGTAGATGCCGACCGTGATGATCAGGTCATGGAAGAGCGCGAGCAGCGCGGCCACGGCCATGCGCCAGTTCCGGAAGTAGATCGTCAGGACGAGGGTCACGAGCACGAGGAAGACGATGAGTCCGCGAATGGCCTTCGACGAGACGTCCTGGCCCCACGACGGACCGACGAAGTTGCTCGTCACCTGCGTGACGGGGACGTCATAGGCGACGGCGAGCGCTGCTCCCGCCTTCTCGACCTGGGTGTTGGTGAGGGTCGTCGTCTGGATGCGTAGAGACGAGCTACCTACCGTCGTGATGCGCGGGATCTCTTCGGGGGCGAAGGACGCGACTGTGTCGGCGGCAAGCTTCTGGTCGCTCGTGTGGACGCCGGAGATGACAAACTCAGAGCCACCGCGGAACTCGATGCCCGGGTTCAGACCCGGCTTGACGAGCAGGATCGCGCAGATTGCGACGAGTGAGAAAGAGATCGTGAACCAGAGGCGCTTGCGCCCCACGATGTTGTAGGACCGGCGGCCCGTGTACAGGTCGTTGCCCCACTGGGCGAATCCAACGGCCATCAGAGCTCGTTCCCTTCGGTACGGCCGGACGCGGGCTCCACCTCGGCGGCGGCGCTCGCAGGATCCGGCGGCACCGCCTCGGTCCCGTCAGCGGGAGGTGCGGCAACCGCGGTCGCCGCGCGCGCCGCCGCGCGCCGCTCGGCGATGGTCTGGTGTCCGGACGTCGAACCCACGGCAGCGACGGCCGGGACCTTCTCCCCGTGGGCTGCGAGGCCCGAGGACGCACCCGCAGGTTGCGCCGTCACGATGCGACCGCGACCGGCATACCGAGGCGTCTGCGGCGCGCCCAGCCGGCGCGGGTCAAGCCCTGACCACGGGTGCCCATGCCCGAAGAACTCCGTCTTGGCGAGCAGAGCGAGCGTCGGGTGCGTGAAGAAGAACACGACGACGAGGTCGATGATCGTCGTCAGCCCCAGAGTGAAGGCGAAACCGCGCACACCGCCGACGGCCAGGAAGTACAGGACCACCGCGGCGAGGAAGTTCACCGCGTCGGACGCGAGGATCGTGCGACGCGCGCGCTCCCAGCCCTTCTCGATCGCGGCGGCGAGCGTGCGACCCTCACGCAGCTCGTCGCGGACTCTCTCGAAGTAGACGATGAAGGAGTCGGCTGTGATACCGATCGCGACGATCAACCCCGTCACGCCGGGGAGCGAGAGCCGATACCCCTGGGTCCACGACAGCAGCGTGATGACCCCAAAGGTGATCAGCCCGGCGATGACGAGGGAGGCGATCGTGACAAAGCCGAGCGTCCGGTACTGGAGCAGCGAGTAGACGACGACGAGCAGCAGACCGATGAGACCGGCGATGATGCCCTTTTGCAGCTGCTCGGACCCGAGCGACGCCGAGATGGTCTGCTGGCTCTGCACCGTGAACGTCAGGGGCAGTGCACCGAAGTTGAGCTGGTTGGCCAGGGTTGCGGCCGTCGTGCGGGTGAACGACCCGGAGATCTCCGCCTTGCCGTCAGTGATGATGACACTGGGAGCGAGCGACGGCGCCGAGATCACGAGGCCGTCGAGGACCATGGCGAACTGGTTCTGCGGTGACTTCAGGCCCTGCAGGCGGGTCGTCGTGACGCGGAACTCGCTCCCACCCTGGCCGGTGAACTTGATGTTGACGACCCACTTGCCCGAGACGGTGCCGTTCGCCCCGACGCCGAGGCCCGAGGACGCGGACGAGATCTCCTTGCCCTTGATCTCGACCGGGCCGAGCAGGTACTTGGCGGAACCCGTCGGGTCACACGTGACGAGGGCCTTGTCGGCGGCGGAGAGCTTGCCGCCGGTCTGGTTCGCCTTGTCCGTGCAGTTGAGCGCGCGGAAGTCCGCCGCGAGCTTGGGGGTGACGTAGTACGCCGTGTCGCTGGGGTTGTCCGGAGCTGCCTTCGTCGGGGTGTCCGACGGGGCCGCGGTCGCCGTGGCGCTCGGGGTGGGGGTCGCAGCAGCGGCAGCGGCAGTCGCGGCGTCCGTCGGGGTCGCAGTGGCCGTCGAGGTGTCGGTCGGCGTGGGCGCGGAGATCGCGAGGACCGGACGGAACTCCATCTGGGCGGAGGTCCGCACGAGGTTGAGCGTCTCCTCGCTCGGGGTCCCCGGGAGCGCAACCACGATGTTGCGGCCGCCCTGGCTGGTGATCTCCGCCTCAGCGACACCCGAGGAGTCCACGCGCTGACGGATCACGTCGATCGCCTGGGTGATCGTGGTGTCGGTGATCGCCGCCTGGTTCTCGGCCACCGGCGTCAGGATGATCTGCGTGCCACCTTCGAGGTCGAGGGCGAGCTTCGGGGTCAGCGTCGCGGTCGACCAGTGCGAGCCGGAGATCAGTGCGCCGAACAGGGCGACGATGAGCACGCCGAGCGTGACGAGCGTGCGTGCAGGCCGGTCGCGGCGGGTGGGCTGGGCCAACGGAGTGTCTTCTCTCGTGCGCGCACCGTCGGCGCGATGCCGACGGTGGGATTGTGGTCCGCCAACGGCGGCGGACCCTGCCGGCTACTTCTTCTCGGGGTCCTCGTCACCGCGTGCAGGAGGCAGGGAGGACAGGTCGTCCGGGACGTCGACGACGGTGTCGTCCACGCCGTCCACGTCGTCCTCGGTCGTGTCGTCCTGCGCAGCGTCATCGTGGTCTGCGTGATCGTCGTCCGCGTCGACCGGCGGCTCGATGACCTTGGCGATAGCCGCGCGGAGCCACCGGGTCTGGCTGCCGGGAGTGGACTCGATCGTGATGATGTCGTCGTCGACAGCAACCACCGTGCCGAACATCCCGCCGCCGGTCATGACCTCCTGGCCGGGCGCGAGGTGCGAGCGGAAGTCCGCGGCGGCGCGC
This sequence comes from Cellulomonas sp., assembly GCA_043745755.1. GTDB lineage: Bacteria > Actinomycetota > Actinomycetes > Actinomycetales > Cellulomonadaceae > Cellulomonas_A. The sequence continues at coordinate 3,429 of JAYTSH010000285.1, forward strand.
TGCTGCTTGCGGGTGCGGCTCGACATGAACCACATCGCCCCGAAGGCGATCAGGATGATGACGAGAAAGGGTGCGTTGTCCACGAGCGTGGGTCTCCGGATCTGGGGTGAATGTCGGGCCGCAGTCTAGGCGCAGCGGCTCCGAGTGCCTAACGTGCGAATCTGACCAGGGGTTCCCGCTCAACCGAACAGCGACTCCGCCTGCGCAGGTGGAGTGAGGCCGAGGTGAACCCACGCCGCAGGCATCGCGATCCGTCCGCGCGCGGTGCGTCCGACGAGTCCCTCGCGGACCAGGAACGGCTCGGCGACCGTCTCGACGGTCTCGGGCTCCTCGCCCACGGCGACGGCGAGAGTCGTCAGCCCGACGGGTCCCCCACCGAACCGGGTGCACAGTGCGGTCAGCACGGCGCGGTCAAGGCGGTCGAGGCCGAGGAAGTCCACCTCGTACACCTGGAGAGCAGCGCGGGCGGCGTCCAAGGACAGCGTCCCGTCGCCGCGGACCTGCGCCCAGTCACGCACCCGGCGCAGCAGCCGGTTCGCGATGCGAGGCGTGCCGCGCGACCGCATCGCGATCTCGGGGACGGCATCCGGCGCGAGCTCGACGCCCATGAGCCTCGCCGACCTCACGAGCACCCGCTCGAGCTCGTCGCGCGAGTAGAAGTCGAGGTGGCCGGTGAAGCCGAAGCGATCGCGCAGCGGCGCTGGCAGCAGACCGGCGCGGGTCGTCGCGCCGACGACGGTGAAGGGAGGCAATGACAGCGGGATGGCGCTCGCCCCCGCGCCCTTGCCGACGATGATGTCGACCCGGAAGTCCTCCATCGCGACGTACAGCAGCTCCTCGGCCGGTCGCGCGATCCGGTGGATCTCGTCGATGAAAAGGACCTCGCCCTCGTCGAGCGACGACAGCACCGCTGCCAGATCGCCCGCGTGCTGGATCGCGGGCCCGCTCGTGACACGCAGAGATGCTCCGAGCTCAGCCGCGATGATCATGGCGAGTGTCGTCTTGCCCAGGCCCGGTGGACCAGACAGGAGCACGTGGTCGGGGGCACGGCCACGTCCGACCGCAGCCTGCAGCACGAGCGACAGCTGCTCGCGGACGACCGCCTGACCGACGAACTCCTCGAGCC
>JAYTSH010000286.1:0-5576 GCA_043745755.1 Cellulomonas sp.
CTCGGGCGACGTCGCCCAGGGTGACCGCGAGAAGATCGTGGAACGGCTGCGGAGCGGTGCGCTCGACGTGCTCGTCGCCACCGAGGTCGCCGCCCGAGGCCTCGACGTCGACCGCATCGGTCTCGTCGTCAACTTCGACGTCCCGACCGAGCCCGAGGCGTACGTGCACCGCATCGGTCGCACCGGTCGTGCCGGCCGGTCGGGCGAGGCGCTCACGTTCGTCACGCCGAGCGAGCAGCACCGCCTGCGCGCCATCGAGCGCCTCACGCGCCAGAAGATCGAAGAGATCGCCATCCCGTCGCCGGCGGACGTCTCGGCCCACCGCGTCGAGCGCCTCCTGACCGACGTCGCCGCCCGCGCGGAGCTGGGTCGTCTCGACCTGTACCGCACGTCCATCGCCGAGCACCTCGCCGTGAACCCGGACCTCGACCCGCTCGAGCTGCTCGCCGTCATCGCCGCCCTTGCCGTAGGCGATCGGGGGCCCGCGCCGCGGACCAGCCACGGCGACGACCTCGACGATGCGCTGAGCCGCGCGACGCTGGCCCCCGACCGCGGTGGCGACCACAACGATCGCGGACCGCGCTCGGACGGACCGCACCGCACGTCGCACCGCCCGGACGGCGGCATGCGCTACCGCCTCGCCGTGGGTCACAACGACGGAGCCCAGCCGGGTGCCATCGTCGGTGCGCTGACGAATGAGGGTGGCCTGACGGGCAAGGACCTCGGCAAGATCGACATCTTCCCGAGCTTCTCCATCGTCGAGATCCCCGGTGGCCTCACCCCCGACGCGTTCGACCGGATCGGGCGTGCCCGGGTCGCCGGGCGTCCGCTGCGGATCCGCGTCGACGAGGGCCCCGCGCCTCGCAGCGGGCACGGCGCCTCGCGGCCGACCGGTCCCGGGGCCACCCCGCGCAGCGATCGTCGCCCCGAGCCCCGCAGCGACTCGCGCGACCGCTTCCCCCGGCACACCGCAGCCCGCTGAGCAACGACATCCGCCCAGCACTGACGGCTCCGGTCCGGCTCGCCGAGCCGTTGCCGTCACCGCTGGGTGGAGCTCCTCCGGGGCACAGGCTGTGCCTCCGCGCGCAGCAGCGCGATCTCCGCCTCACGCAGGGCGTCGTCCGCGTCGTGGAAGCTGTGGACGCTGGCGATGACGCCGGCGACCACCGCGAACCCAAGATCAGCTCGCATGCGCGCGAGCAGCTCGTCGACGCGTGCGGCGTCGCCACCCGGCCGGACGTCGTCGAGCAGGACCGCGAACTCGTCGTGACCGAGACGGGCCGCGGAGTCCCCGCCGTGCAACGACCGCCGCAACCTGCGGACGACCTCACGACGCACCTGAACATCGGCGTCGGTCGCCTCCTCGCCGGGCCCGCCGTGCGCCGACCCTGCGACCACTCGCATGACGACCACTGCGCAGTCGGACTCGTCCGAACGCCGGGTGCGCTTGATCGCCGCCCCCAACCGGTCGATGAACAGCATGCGGTTCGCGAGACCCGTCTCGGGGTCACGCAGCGCGTTGCGGCGCAGCGCCAGCTCCTGCTCCTTGCGCGCCGTCATGTCGACGAGCGCGCCGACGAGCCGCGCGGGGCAGCCCGCATCGTCCAGGACGGTGACGGCGCGACACATCATCCAGCGGTACTCGCCGGACGACGTGCGGACCCGGTGCTCGAGCTCGAGCGGCGTGCGCGCACCACCGAGCTGGGCCGCGATCGACGCGGACAGCTCGGCCCGGTCATCGGGATGGACACGCTCGAGCCACTCGGACGGGGAGGAACCGATGTCGGCCTCGTCGTAGCCCAGCGTCTGCTTCCACCGGGGCGAGTAGTACACCGTCCCTGCCGAGACGTCCCAGTCCCATGTCCCGTCCTGAGCCGCCCTTGACGCGAGCGCGTAGCGCTCCTCGCTCGCTCGCACGGCGTCGGCCAGCGCTCGCTCTCGAGAAGTGGCCTGCTCGAGCGCCCGACGCTGCTCCTGGAGGTTGGCGACGAGGCGTTCCTGGTCCAGCGCGACGGCGAGCAGCGCGGCCCAGTGGTTGTACTTGTCACGCGCGCTCGTCGTCCGGGTGTCGGCACTGCCGCCGATGGCGAGCAGACCCCAGTCCGTCCCGCCGAACGTCACCGGGACGACGAAGGTGAGCTCGGAGCTGCCGACCGCGCCCGACCGCGTGAGTGCCGCCGGCGGGAACTGGCTCGCTGGGCTTCGCAGACCTATCAGCCGGGCGAGCGCCCCTGACGCGTCGTTCACACTCACGATCTCGACCTCCCGGTCGCCGGGTGCGCGCTCGTGGCCGACCCACAGGCCGAGGCAGGCGGGGCCGCGCACCCCACGCGGGAGCCAGGTCAGTGCGCGCGGGCTCGGGCCCTTGGCGCGCAGCAGATCCATCTCGACCTCGTACTGGTCGGCGATGGTCCGTTCGAGCTGGCCGCTGCGTGACAGCATCGAACGCGTGCAGCCCTTCGTCAGGGAGAGCAGCACGTCGGTCGCGACACGCCGCAGTGGGACGCTTCTCTCCGAACCGTGCGGGAGCGCTCCCAAAAGCTCCGACTCGACGTCGCGCACAGCAGCGACGAACTGCTCCAGGGCCTCCGGATGGGGAAGGAGCGCGGCGGTGAGGTCAGCCAGCCGACCGAGCGTCACGCCCGACGGGACGGTGCCACGCTCCGCTGCTGCCACGACGGGGTCCAGGACGGCGTGCATCCAGCTGGCACGTGCGCCTTCTCCCCCGTGCCGGGTGCTCGCGGAGGTCGGCCCGGCGAACGCCGTGTCCGCGAGAGCCGTCAGCCGCACACGGCCCGACGTCGACCCGACCACGCCCGACGCCGGCTCGCCGACAGGTGTCCCGGCCCCGAAGCCGACTGCGCCGCAGCCGCACGACTCTCGGGTGACCAGCGTCGCCGCCGCGCGGTGCACGCCGGGCGACACCTCCTCACCCCTGAGCTTCGCGAGCAGGAGGCTCACCGCGAGCTCGCCGACGCGATCGCTGTGCGGATCGACCGTCGCGAGGCGCGGCACCAGTCGTGCACCGCTCTCCGTGTGGTCGAAGCCGATCAGTGCCTGGTCGCGCGGCAGCACGAGTCCGTTCGCCCGCAGCGCTCGGAGGAAACCGATCGCGTTCCGGTCGGTCGCGGCGATGGTCGCCGTCGTCGGGGCGCCCGCGGCGATGAAGCGGGCCGCAGCCTCGGCTCCGCCCAGCTCATGGTTGTCGACGGTCTCGAAGAACCAATCGGCCTCGGGTCGGATCCCGTGGTCGGCGAGCGTGTCGCGGTAGGCGTCGTACCGCTCCCGGATGTCGCGCTGAGCCGGGTTCCCGATGAAGGCGACCCGGGTGTGCCCGTGCTCGAGCAGGTGCTCGACGGCCGACCGCACGCCGCCGGCGTTGTCCGGGATCACCACGGGGACCGGCAGCGACGTCTGGTCCTCGCTGACGAGGACGACGGGGCGTCCCCACTCCTGGACGGAGGCGAGCCGGTCGTGCCGCACGGCCTTGGCGATGATGATGATGCCGTCGACCATGCCGAGGGCGACCGGCACCTCGAGCAGCGGCTCGTCGGGAAAGCGTTCGCGGTCGAGGCCGGCGGGATACGTCTGCACGGCGACGACACGATGCCCCGCCCGTCGCGCTGCTCGCGAGATCCCCCCGATGATCGCGCCGAAGTAGAAGCCCCCGACGACGGGCGACAGCACGCCGATCGTGCGTCGCGCGCTGGGCGGAACTGGTCCGCGTCGGACGGTCGCCATGCCATTCCTCGCCTACGTCGTCGGAGTCGAGACGGTGTGCTCGCGCGCACCGGAGGGACAGACTGTCTGACCATGCTCCCCACTGCATCGGACAGTTCAGGACCAACCCCTCGTCGGCCGACCATATCCGACGTCGCGCGCGCTGCGGGAGTGTCGATCGCTGTCGTCTCCTACGCGCTCAACGGACGGCCCGGCGTCTCAGCGCCGACGCGCGAACGCGTGCTGCGGGTCGCCGACGAGTTCGGGTGGCGGCCGAGCGCCGCGGCCCGGTCGATGCGCAGCGGGCCGCGGGCCGTCGGGCTCGTCCTGAGTCGCGGCGCCGGGGCAGCGGCGCACGCCACGTCGTTCCTCGACTTCATCACGGCCATCCAGGACGTCGTCGCGGTCCGGGGCCTGGCGCTCGTGCTCCAGATCGTCGACTCGCCCGAGGCAGCCGCCGCGACATACCGCGAGTGGTGGGCCGAACGCCGGTTCGACGTCATGGTCGTCACCGATGTCTTGACGCAGGACCCGCGAATCGAGGGTCTGCGCAAGATGCATGCCCCCGCGGTCGTGGTGGCACCCCCAGAGGTCGCGGCGGGTCTGGCGTCGGTCTGGCTCGACGAGACCGAGTCGTTCACCCGGGTCGCCACGTACCTGCTCGAGCTGGGCCACCGATCCATCGCCGCAGTCACCGCACCGACCGCGCTGCACCGCACCCGGATGCGGCTCGATGCGCTCAAGGCGGCCATCAGCTCAGCCGGCGGCACCCTGGCTCACGAGGCGACGAACGCCACCGCTGAGGAGGCCGCTGCGGCGACCTGGCGGCTTCTGACGGCAGGCGAGCGACCGTCGGCGATCATCTTCGACTCTGATCAGATGGCCGTCGCCGCGATCGATGTCGCCCGCCGGACCGGTCTACAGGTGCCCTGGGACCTGTCCGTCTTCGCCGGCAGCGACTCCGCGCTCTGCCGCCTCGCGACGCCCTCGATCACGACCCTGCCGATGCCCCTCGCGGAGCTGGGTGCCGCGACAGGGCGCGCCGTCCTCTCGGTCCTGGACGGCGACCAGGACGTGAGCATCTGCGTACCGGTCCGAGGTATTGCGGTCCGCGGGAGCACCGGGCCACGGTCGCGCTGACGACGGGTCGCGTGACCAGCTGACAAGCAGCTCTAGGTAACGATTAGGTCACGGACGGTCGCCTAAACGATTCGCGCGATGCCCGAGACGCCGGGGCGGGTGTCAGGTTCAGCCCAGTCGCCGCGGACCAACAACCGGGCGGCTCGCGCCTGGACGGAACCTCTGACCGGGCTCGCCGATCACAACCCGGAGGACCGTGTGTCCACAATCCCCAAGCGGCTGAGGGCCGCCGCGACCGCTGCGGCACTCGTCGCCGTTCCCCTGACCCTCGTCTCCACGAGCGCCGACGCAGCCGCGTCGCACGTCGACAACCCCTACGCGGGTGCGACGCAGTACGTGAACTCGACGTGGTCCGCCAGCGTCACGGCAGCAGCCGGGCGTGCGACCAACGCGAACCTCGCCGCGAAGATGCTGGCCATCAAGGGCCAGCCCACCGCCGTCTGGATGGACCGCATCAGCGCGATCGCGGGCAACGCCGACGGGCTCGGGCTCAAGCACCACCTCGACGCCGCCCTCGCGCAGAAGCAGGGCACGACCCCCATCGTCTTCAACGTGGTGATCTACGACCTGCCCGGACGCGACTGCTACGCCCTGGCGTCGAACGGCGAGCTCCCGGCCACTGACGCGGGGCTCGCCCGGTACAAGAGCGAGTACATCGACCCGATCGCGGCGCTGCTCGCAGACCCCGCGTACGCCGGCATCAGGATCGCCGCGAC
>JAYTSH010000287.1:0-4591 GCA_043745755.1 Cellulomonas sp.
CTGCAACCGGTCATCCTCGGTGCGGACATCGGCGTCTACGGCCTTGCCCGGTCCTTCCACGAGGCCTACGGCGTGCGCTCGATCGTCGTCAGCGGCGCCGCGCTGGGGCCGGTCGCCAACTCCCAGCTGATCGACAACTCGCTCGTCGCCGACGGCCACGACGCGCGTCAGCTCGTCGACCGGCTCGTCGAGCTGGGCAAGGAGATGTCGGACCGCACGCTCGTCCTCCTGGCGAACTCCGACTGGCTCGTGCGGGTCGTCGTCCAGCACCGCGTCGAGCTCGAGGCCCACTACATCGTTCCGTTCCTCTCCCAAGACGTCCTGGACCGGATCTCCGACAAGGCGACGTTCGCGGAGATCGCGGTCGACCTCGGGATCAGCGTGCCGCGGACCCTCGTCCAGGACTTCTCGGGCGCGGACGACCCGGGCTGGAACCCCGCGACGGTCGACATCGCGTACCCGCTGATTGCCAAGGCGGCCAGCAGCGCCGACTACCAGGGGGTCGAGTTCGTCGGCAAGAAGAAGGTCTTCGAGATCGCCGACGCCGCCGAGCTCGAGGCGCTGTGGGTCTCGCTCGCAGGCGCCGGGTTCCGCGGCAGGTTCGTGGTCCAAGACCTCATCCCGGGCGACGACACCCAGATGCGGTCCATCACCGCCTACGTGGACAGCCGTGGCGTGGCGACGTTGCTGTGCTCGGCGCACGTGCTGCTCGAGGAGCACACGCCGTCGGGTCTCGGGAACCCGGCCGCGATGATCACGACCCGCATCGACCCGATGCTCGACCAGGCGCGGGCGTTCCTCGCTGCGACGGGCTACACCGGCTTCGCCAACTTCGACGTCAAGGTCGACCCGCGGGACGGGTCGTTCCGCTTCCTCGAGGTCAACCCGCGCATCGGTCGCAACAACTACTACGTGACGGCCGCCGGGGCGAACCCGACACGCTTCCTCGTCGAAGATCGGGTCGACGGGCTGGCCGTCGAGCCCGTCGTCGTGGACCGCGAGATCCTCTACTCGATCTTGCCGCACCGGCTGCTGCTCCGGTACATCCTGGATCCGGCGCTCGCCGCGAAGGTGCGCGGACTGATCCGTGCGCACGCCGTGGCGCACCCGCTGCAGTACCGGAACGACGCGCTGCCGCGCCGTCGTGCGTACGTCACGGCCGCGTTGCTCAACCAGGTCCGCAAGTTCCGTCGGTACTACCCTGAGGTCACATCGACCGGGTTCTGAGGTAGACCCGACCGGCCCGGACCGCGCATCACGCGGACCCGGAACTCCGAGTCAGCCGAGCTCGCTGGTCCCCGCGTACAGGTGCAGCACCGGGACCTGGAGCACCTCGCGGGCGCGCGACGCCCAGTCGGTGTGGAATGTGTCCTCGACCGCGTGCGGGTACGTCACGACCGCAACTTCACGGACCCCGCCGGCGGCGACCGCGGCCCGCAACGCTGGGAGAGGGTCGTCCTCGACGATCGCGCCGGTGGCCGTGCGCCCCGCCGCGGTGAAGGCCGCGAGGCTCTCGGCCAGCTGGTCGGCAGCCGTTGCTCTCGCCTGGGTCGGGACCGGCTCGCGGTGGAGCACGGTGGCGAGCGCGTCGCGCAGCTCACCCAGGCTCAGCTGGTCGACGAGCGAGACGAGCAGGTTCCGCTCGGTGTCGGCGGGCACGAGCACCCGGTAGGCGAGCGTCTCGTCGGGGTGCAGCGACACCAGGTTGGCGACGTCTGCGGAAGCCAGCGTGTCCTCGGTGAGGACCAGGATCGTGTCGGTCACGGGGTGAGCCTAGTGCCGTCGACGGAGCGGGGCCGCGCACCGAGCAACCAGCGGGCCAGCAGCACGCCGTCGCAGTGGAGCAGGTGGGCGAGGGTCGCCGCCCGCGGCGGCGCGAGCCAGGCCTCGGCGGCCAGGATCCGAGCGGCAGGGCCTCCGACCAGCAGTGGCGTCGTGGTGAGGCACAGGTCGTCGACGGCATCGCTCCGGACGAGCTGTGCGAGCAGGTGTGGACCGCCCTCCGCGAGGACGCGCACGAGGCCGCGTGCCGCCAGTGCGGCCAGCGCGCGCTCGACGTCGACCTCGGTGTCGCCGGCCTCGATGACCTGGTCAGCGCCGAGCCGTTCGCGCAACGCCGGGAGGGCCGGGCTCGAGGACACGGTCAGGACGAGCGGGAGGTGGTCACCCGTGAGCAGCTCGGGCGGGAGGGCTCCCGACGCGGACACGATCGCGAGCTCGATCCAGGCGGACTGACCGCGGGCGGCCCGCGGGGCGGCGAGGGCATCGGGCACGCTGAGAGATCGGTAGCGCTCGGCGCGGGCTGTCCCGGCGCCGATCAGGACCACGTCGGCCGCAGCCCTCAGCACGTCGAACACACGGTGGTCGGGCGCGTTGTTGATCGACCCGGAGACGTGGTCGGGACCCGTGGCCCCGCCGTCGACCGAGGCGACCATGTTGGCCCGCACCCACGCGGGGCGGGAGGCACTCGGGGCGGGATGTGCGTAGAGCGCACCGAGCGACGTCTCGGCCGGGTCGGGGCCAAGGGGATCGCGCCCCGCTGGTAGGAGGACGTCGAGGGTCGGTACCTGGCGGGGCGATGCCATGCGGGTCAGGCTAGCCGCCGGGCGCCGGCGCCGCCGGTCGGCCGGGTCGGGGGTCACGACGAGGCGCGGTAGGTGCCGACGAAGGACTCCGCGAGAGCCACGACCGGGCCCACGACGACGATGGCGGGGGAGCGGACGGCGCGGGCGGCGGCCCGGTCGCCGATGTCCGCGAGGGTGCCGATGGTGGTGCGCTGGTCCGGAGTGGTGCCGCGCTCGATGACCGCCACCGGGGTCGAGGCCGCACGTCCGAGCTCGACCAGCCGCGCCGCGTGCTCCGTCAGCCGGGTGACCCCCATGAGCAGCACCAGCGTCCCGTCGAGGCGGGCGAGCGCGGGCCAGTCCAGCGCGGCGTCGTGCGCCGAGACCACCGTCACCTGCCGGGACACGTTCCGGTGCGTGACGGGGATGCCGGCGGCCGCAGGCACCGCGAATGCGCTGGTGACACCGGGGACGACCTCGACCTCGACGCCTGCGGCCAGGCACGCCAGCAGCTCCTCGCCGCCGCGCCCGAGCACGAACGGGTCGCCACCCTTGAGCCGCACGACCCGGTTGCCTGCTAGTGCGCGGTCGACGAGCACGGCGTTGATCTCGTCCTGGGTGATCGTGTGCGCATCCGGTGACTTGCCAGCCTCGATGATCTCGACGTCGTCGTCCAGCCCGGCAAGCAGCTCGCGGGGGGCGAGCCGGTCCACGACGACAACGTCCGCCTGCGCGAGCAGGCGCCGCCCACGGGTGGTGATCAGGCCGGGGTCGCCGGGGCCGCCGCCGACGAGGGCGACCGACCCGGCGCCGGGTCGGCGGCGGCGGATCGGCAGATCACCGGTGTCGAGCAGCGTCGCGACGGCCGAGCGGATCGCCGCTGCGCGCCGCGGGTCCCCCCCGGCGTTGACCGCGACCGTGACGTCACCCGAGCGTGCGACCGCCGACGACCAGGCGCTCGATGCCGACGGGTCACCGGTCCGGATGCACCAGATGCGGGCGGCGTCGGCGTCCGCGGCGACAGCGTCGTCCGTCGCGGCGTGCCCCGTCGCGGTGTGCACGAGCCACGCTCCGTCGAGGTCACCGCGTTCGTAGCCGCGCGGGACGTGCTCGAGCGCACCGGACCGCGCGAGCTCGGCGAGGTCGGCGCTCAGGACCGGCGAAACCACGCGGACCACGCCGCCGGCGTCGAGCAGGCTGACGGTCCGTCGGGTGGCCACCACGCCGCCGCCGACCACGACGACGCCGCGGCCGTGCAGGTCGAGCAGCACCGGGTGGCGGGCCGGGCCAGCTGCGGTCTCACTCATCGCACGTCACCGCCCGCCCGGGCCGGTCAGACCACGCGAGCGCAGGACCTTCCGCTCGAGCGGACCGAACACGGCAAGCTCGATCGCTAAGCCGACCGCGAAGATCAGCAGGATGGCCGCGACGACCAGCGACATGTCATTGGTCTGGCGACCGAGATCGAGCAGCTGGCCCAGGCCGGTGCCGAGCTGAGGGGACGACGAGATCAGCTCCGCGGCCATCAAGGAGCGCCACGCGAACGCCCAGCCCTGCTTCAGCCCGGCGAGGAAGCCAGGGAGCGCGCCCGGGAGAAGCACGTAGCGGATCCGGGTCCACCCGCTCGCCCCGAGGACCTGCCCGACGCGCAAGAACAGCGGAGGGACCTGGTCGACACCGGCGAGCAGCCCGTTGATGATCGAGGGGATCGCACCCAGCAGGACAACTGTGAGGATCGCGGCGTTGCTCAGCTGGAACCAGATGAGCGCAGCGGGCACCCAGGCGACCGACGGGAGTGATTGCAGGCCCGAGACGATCGGCCCCAGTGCACGCCGCAGCAGGGGAACGGTCGCCATGGTGGTGCCGAGCAGTACGCCGACAACGACCGAGATGGCGAATCCCAGCCCGCCCCGCTCCAGGCTGAGCCCGACCGCGCGCACCCCTGAGCCGTCCTGGGCCGCGAGGACGAGCGCGGTCCACACGTCGGCCGGGCTCGGCAGGGCGTACGACGGCCTGAGCCCGGCGAG
>JAYTSH010000288.1:0-3337 GCA_043745755.1 Cellulomonas sp.
TGCTCGGCGCCGAGGAGTTCGGTTTCGCGACGGCACCGCTCGTCGTCTCCGGCTGCATCATGATGCGCGTCTGCCACCTGAACACGTGCCCGGTCGGGGTCGCGACCCAGGACCCTGAGCTGCGCGAGCGGTTCACGGGCAAGCCGGAGTTCGTCGTGACGTTCTTCGAGTACATCGCTCAGGAGGTACGTGAGCTGCTGGCTGAGCTCGGCTTCCGGAGCATCGAGGAGGCCGTTGGCCACGTCGAGCTGCTCGACACGGTCCCGGTCATCACCCACTGGAAGGCCCAAGGCCTCGACCTCGAACCCGTGCTGGCCGTCCCGACGCCCGTCGAGGGCTCCTCGCTGCGGCACACGACGGGTCAGGACCACGGCCTCGACCGTGCGCTCGACCACCAGCTCATCGCCCTCGCACAGCCGGCGCTGTCCCACCGGGAGGCGGTCCACATCGCGCTCCCGGTCCGCAACGTCAACCGCACGGTCGGCACGCTGCTCGGGCACGAGGTCACGAAGCGCTACGGCGGCGCGGGCCTGCCCGACGGCACGATCGACGTCGAGGTCACAGGTTCTGGCGGTCAGTCGTTCGGGGCCTTCCTGCCGCGAGGCATCACGCTGAGGCTCTTCGGTGACGTCAACGACTACGTCGCCAAGGGACTGTCGGGCGGCCGTGTCGTCGTGCGCCCTGACCGCAACGCGGTGCTGACGGGCGAGCACAACGTCATCGCCGGCAACGTCATCGGCTATGGCGCCACGTCCGGCGAGGTCTTCCTCCGCGGGCTTGCGGGCGAGCGGTTCGGCGTCCGCAACTCGGGCGCGACGCTGGTCGTCGAGGGTATCGGGGACCACGGCTGCGAGTACATGTCCGGCGGGACGGTCCTCGTCCTCGGGCGGACGGGGCGGAACTTCGCCGCCGGCATGTCGGGTGGTGCCGCGTACGTGCTGGACCTCGAGCCTGCCCTCGTGAACATCGACGCCGTGCGCACGGGCGAGCTGTCGCTCGACGCGCTCGCCGACGAGGACGCCGAGGTCGTCGAAGGGCTGCTGCGGCGCCACCTCGACGAGACGGCGTCGCCGGTCGCCGCCCAGCTCCTCGTCGACCTCGCCGAGACCCGCGGCCGGTTCACGCGCGTCATCCCGGCGCAGTACGTGCGCGTTCGTCGCGCGCTTGCCGAGGCCGCGGCCGAGGGCCGGGACATCGGCGCGTCGGGAGTGTGGGACGAGATCTTGACGGTGGCCCGTGGCTGACCCGACGGGCTTCCTCAAGGTCCGCCAGCGCGAGCTCCCGCCGTACCGTCCGGTGCCCGTGCGGATCCTCGACTGGCGTGAGGTCCGTGTGGATCCGGACCGCGCCGAGCTGCCCATGGTCGCCGAGCAGGCGGGCCGGTGCATGGACTGCGGCATCCCGTTCTGCCACAACGGCTGCCCGCTGGGCAACCTCATCCCGGAGTGGAACGACCTGGTGCGCACCGGGCACTGGGCGGACGCGAGCGAGCGGCTGCACGCGACGAACAACTTCCCGGAGTTCACTGGACGGATCTGCCCGGCGCCGTGCGAGTCGAGCTGCGTGCTCGGCATCAGCCAGCCGCCAGTCACGATCAAGAGCGTCGAGGTCACGATCATCGACGAAGCCTTCGCTCGCGGGTTCGTCGTCCCGCAGGTGCCGCAGCGACTCACGGGTCATACCGTGGCCGTGGTCGGCTCCGGCCCAGCGGGCCTCGCGGCTGCCCAGCAGCTCACGCGCGCGGGGCACACCGTCGTGGTGTACGAGCGCGACGACGCGGCCGGCGGGTTGCTGCGCTACGGCGTCCCGGACTTCAAGCTCGAGAAGCGGCACATCGACCGGCGGCTCGCCCAGATGGAGGCGGAGGGCACGCGGTTCCGCGCCGGGGTCGAGGTCGGCCGCGACATCACGTGGGAGCAGCTGCGCGCACGGTTCGACGCTGTCGTGATCGCAACGGGCGCGACGATCCCGCGTGAGCTGGCGCTGCCGGGACGTGAGCTCGACGGGGTGCACGCCGCGATGGACTACCTGCGCCGGTCGAACGCGGTCATCGCGGGGCACGAGGTGCCGGACCAGATCACCGCGACCGGCAAGCACGTCGTCGTCATCGGTGGCGGCGACACCGGATCCGACTGCGTCGGCACTGCTGTGCGTCAAGGAGCCGCCGCCGTGACGACGCTGGCGATCGGCAAGCAGCCGCCGACCCAGCGACCCCCCAGCCAGCCTTGGCCGACCGACCCGACCCTGTTCGAGGTGTCGAGCTCGCACGAGGAGGGTGGCCGGCGCAGCTACCTCGCCTCGACCATCGCCTTCATCGGCGGCGACGGCCCCACGGCCGGGCACGTGCGCTCGCTGCGACTCGCGCGGACCGAGTACCTGCCCGACGGACGTCGCGTGGCGACGCCGGGCACTGAGCATGACATCCCGGCAGACCTCGTCCTGGTCGCGATGGGATTCACCGGCCCCGAGACTGCCGAGCTCACCACGCAGGCGGGCGTGGAGCTGACCGACCGTGGCCTGGTCGCTCGGGCGGAGGACTTCGCGACGTCGGTGCCCGGTGTGTTCGTCGCGGGCGACGCCGGCCGTGGTCAGTCCCTCGTGGTCTGGGCGATCGCCGAGGGTCGGGCGGCCGCCGCGTCCGTCGACGTCTACCTCTCAGGCGGGACGGAGCTCCCTGCGCCGGTCACTGCGACCACGGTGGCCCTGCGCCCCTAGCCCATCCGACCGACGCCAACGTCGGTGCCCATCCAGCGTTCCGGACGTCCCGTCCGGCACCCGATCACGACACGAAAGGCCCGGTCAGCACATGCGCGCAGCACGCGTCGATGCCGACGTCGCGGCCACCGGAGACCCGGCGGCGACATCCGTGGGCGACGAGCACCTGGAGGCGGAACGTGGCTGACCCGACCGGATTTCTCAAGGTTCGTGGGCGCGAGCTGCCGCCGGACCGCCCGGTGGCTGTGCGCCTGCTCGACTGGTGCGAGGTGCACGCGCACCGGCCGGGCGACCCGGTCGACCTCGAGGTCCTCACCCGGCAGGCTGGGCGCTGCATGGACTGTGGCGTGCCGTTCTGCCACAACGGGTGCCCGCTGGGCAACCTCATCCCGGACTGGAACGACCTCGCGTGGCGCGGGCAGTGGGCTGACGCGAGCGAGCGGCTGCACGCCACCAACAACTTCCCGGAGTTCACGGGACGGATCTGCCCGGCGCCGTGCGAGTCGAGCTGCGTGCTCGGCATCAACCAGCCGCCGGTGACGATCAAGAACGTCGAGGTGACGATCGTCGACGAGGCCTTCGCCCGCGGGTTCGTCGTCCCGCTGATCCCCGACCGGCTGAC
>JAYTSH010000289.1:0-6542 GCA_043745755.1 Cellulomonas sp.
GACCTCCCAGACGTGCGCGCCGGTGGACTGCACGAGCGCGGCGATGTCGGCGAGCTCGTCGAGGTTCTCGCGCATGACTGTCGTGTTGATCTGGACGTCCAGCCCCGCGGCGACCAGCGCCCGGATGGCCGCGACGGTGTCGTCGAAGTGGTGCTCGATCGCGCGGACGCCCTCATGGGTCGCCGCGGTCGCGCCGTCGAGACTGATCGAGACCGCGCGGACGCCGCTGGTCGCGATGCGCTCGATCATCTCCGCACTCAGCGCGGGGGTGACCGAGGGGGACAGCGCCACCGGGATCCCGAGGCTCTTGGCGTGCTCGACGAGCTCGAACAGGTCGGGTCGCAGCAGGCAGTCGCCGCCGGTGAGGACGAGGATCGGGTACGGACGCCCGAACCCGGCGACCTGGTCGATGAGGTCGCGTCCCTCGGTGACGTCGAGCTCGCCCGGGAGCGGCTTCGTCAGCGCGGCCGCCCGGCAGTGCCGGCACGCAACGCCGCACGCGCGCGTCGTCTCCCAGAAGACGAGCATCGGGCGCTGGGCGAAGTCCACCTTGGACACGGGCACGCCGGGGTGGCCGTTGCCGTGGCCGTGGCCGTGGCCGTGCGGTCGATCGGTCGTGGGGATGGTCATGCGGATCCTCTCGTGGGGGCGCCGATCATCGCGAGCCCGGTCAGCACCTCGTCGGCGGTACGTCGCGCCTGGCCCACGCACGAGGCCACGCCGACGCCGGTGCAGGCGGCACCGATGACGTGCATGCCGGGGAGCTCGGCGAGTGCGAGCGAGATCCGGTCCAGGCGGCCCTGATGGCCGACGGTGTACTGCGGCATGGCCCGTGGCCAACGCTGGACCTGGGCCTC
Organism: Cellulomonas sp.; assembly: GCA_043745755.1. Classification (GTDB taxonomy): domain Bacteria; phylum Actinomycetota; class Actinomycetes; order Actinomycetales; family Cellulomonadaceae; genus Cellulomonas_A. Next base: position 858 of record JAYTSH010000289.1, read on the forward strand.
GACGGGCGCGGCGCTCATCCCCATGGTGCGGACGAGGTCGGCGTGGACACGGGCGACGAGCTCGTCGTCGTCCATGTCCATGAACCGTCGGTCGCCGTACCGGCCGACCATCGCGCGCAGCAGGACGGTCGACGGATCGGCGAGGTGCGGCCACTTGGTCGCGAGCCAGCTGCAGCCGACGAGCAGCAGGTCCTCGTCGGCCGGGACGAGGAACCCGGTGCCGTCGAGCTCGCGGGTCAGCGCCTCGCGCGGGTACAGGAGCGTGACGCATGCGGAGTCGACGTAGGGCACCTCGGCGGCGGCCTCGGCGGCATCGGGCGCGAGGTCGGCCAGCAGGGGAGCGGTGACGAAAGCCGGTGTCGTCAGGACGACAGCGTCCGCGGCGAGCTCGCTCCCGTCGGAGAGGTGCAGGACGTAGCGGTCGTCCTCGCGCCGCATGGCCTCGACCTCGACGCCGAGCCGGACCTCGCACCCGTCGATCGCCTCGATCGCACCGGCGAGCGCCTCGACGAGCCGGGTCAGGCCGCCGTCGAGGGACACCAGCGCGGGGCCCTGGGGGACTGCCCGCCGCGGCTGACGTCGCAGGGCGAGGTAGATGCTGCGGCTCCGGCGGGCCAGCGCGTCGACCTCCGGGACGGTGCTGCGAGCGCTGAGCAGGTCGGCGCGGCCGGCGTGGATGCCGCCGAGCAGCGGGTCGATGAGCCGTTCGAAGACCTGCGAGCCGAACCGGGGCCGCACGAGGGCGCCGATCGAGAGGTCCTCGTCGGCGGGCACCGCGCGGCGCGGCAGCACCAGGTCGAGGCCCGCGCGGGCGATGCCCAGGGGTGAGAGCAGGCCCGACAGGAGCAGAGGCAGCAGCCGCTGCGGGATGCCGAAGATGGTGCTCGGCGGGAGGGTGCGCAGCCGGCCGCGGGACCACACGAACGACCCGCCCCCGCCGGGTGCGACGGTCGCGTCCGCGAGGTCCAGGTCCTCGAGCAGCGCACGCATCGCCGGCGCGCGGACCATCAGCGCGTCGGGCCCGGTGTCGACGAGGTGCCCGCCGATCGCCTGCGTCCGCACCTTGCCGCCGAGCCGGTCGTCGCGCTCGACCAGGACGATCTCGAGGTTCGGCCGGCCGGCGCAGCCGAGGTGGTACGCGGCGGCCAGCCCGCTCACGCCGCCACCCACGACGACGACGCGCTGCGGGGTGGTGACGGGGGACTCTTCTCCGAGGACGGGCATCTGGGCGAACGTAGCCCGGCACCCGTGCGGGTCGTGGGCCTTAGGTCCCGTGCGGCCCCACCGCCGCTGCCACCGTGGCGATGTCGCGGGTGCGGCAAGATGGGCCGCGTGACCGCGTCGATCGAGCTGCCCGGTTGGACCCCCACGTACTCCGGCAAGGTCCGGGACCTCTACGTCCCGGATCCCTCCCACTCGGTGGGCGCGTCGGTGCTGGCGCGGTTCGGCGACGTCCTGCTGGTCGTCGCGAGCGACCGGATCAGCGCATACGACCACGTGCTCCCGACGCTGATCCCCGACAAGGGCGTGGTGCTCACGCAGCTCAGCCTGTGGTGGTTCGACCAGCTCGCGGACCTCGTCCCGAACCACGTCGTCCCCGACGCCGAGGACGTGGTCCCGGCGGCGGTCGCGGGTCGCGCGATGGTCTGCCGCCGGCTCGAGATGTTCCCGGTCGAGTGTGTCGCGCGCGGCTATCTCACCGGCTCAGGGCTCGTCGAGTACCTCGCGAAGGGCGAGGTCACCGGCATCCCGTTGCCCGCGGGGCTCGTCGACGGGTCGCGGCTGCCCGGCCCGATCTTCACGCCGGCGACGAAGGCGGCGCTGGGCGACCACGACGAGAACGTCAGCTTCGACGTCGTCGCCGGGCAGCTCGGCCTCGACGACGCGGTGGCGCTGCGCGACCTCACGCTCGCGGTGTACGCGCGCGCCGAGCGGGTCGCGCGCGAGCGTGGCGTGATCCTCGCGGACACCAAGCTCGAGTTCGGCGTCGACCCCGCGACCGGCGCGACGGTGCTCGGTGACGAGGTGCTGACCCCCGACTCGTCGCGGTTCTGGCCGTCCGACGGCTGGACACCGGGCCGCGCCCAGCCGAGCTTCGACAAGCAGTACGTGCGCGACTGGCTGACGTCGTCCGCGTCCGGCTGGGACCGTGCGGGCGAGACTCCCCCGCCCCCGCTGCCCGACGACGTGGTCGCGCGGACCCGGTCCCGCTACCTCGAGGCGTTCGAGCGGCTGACCGGGCGCCCGCTGCGGTCGCCCGACGGGTCGGACGTCGCGACCGCGTAGTCAGCCGGTGGCGGGCCGATGGTCCTGATCTGACCTCCTGCGGCACCTCTAGCGTCGGCAGCATGGCAGTGCAGCCCACGATCGGCCGGCTCGACGCGGTCCACCCCACGCGGTCCGAGCTCGGGGTGTGCCTCGCTCCGCTGCGCCCGACCGGCGGGTGCATGGACCGCAACCGCGCCTTCGACCTGGTGCGCACCGAGTTCCACGTGATCGTGCTGTGCTCGGGCGGCGCTGCCGACCAGATGGTCGACCTCGAGCTGCATCATCACGAGCCCGGCTCGCTCGTGTGGATCCGCCCTGGTCAGGTGCACGAGCGACCGCCTGCGGTCGAGGGGACGGCCGTGTGCTTCACCGAGGAGTTCCTCGGCGCGGGCTCCTCGATGCGCGTGGGGCCGACGTCCTGGAGCCTCGGCGCGGACGACCTCGGCGACGTCCGGGCGCACCTCGCGGTGCTCGAGGGCGAGTACGAGCGGTACGTGTTCGGTCCTACCGGGCCGCACCTCGCGCAGGGCGACACGATGCTGCGGCACCTGCTGCTGGCGTTCCTGCTGCGGCTCGGTCAGGCCCCCGCGCTGTACGCCGGACAGCCGGTCGAGCGCCACCCGGTCGCGCAGGCGTTCTTCGACCTCGTCGAGCGGTCGTTCAGCACGCTGCACACCGCCGAGGAGTACGCGGCCGTCCTCGGGTACTCCTCGAAGACCGTCGCCCGCGCGAGCGTCGAGGCGAGCGGCCTGACTCCGAAGCGCGTGATCGACGCGCGGCTCGCGCTCGAGGCCCGGCGCCTGCTCGTCTACACCGACCTGTCGGTGAGCGTCGTCGGTCGACGCCTCGGCTTCGACGACGCGGCGAACTTCTGCAAGTTCTTCACGCGGTCGACGGGCATGGCGCCGGGGGCGTTCCGCGCGTCACGTCGCGGCTGAGCGGTACCGCGCTCGGACCGTGTCCCGAACTGACCACGACGGGTCCCGTTCCTACCGCACCGGGGGAGTCCCGGGCGACGCGCGGCCGCGAGGGTAGGAGTGTCAGCCCGGTACCGCGAGGTATGCGTCGCCGGGACGCGCTCGTGGTGAGGATCCGGCCTTGGCCAGGACAGTCGTGTGCTTCAAGTGGGTCGCCGCCGAGGGTGAGCTGCGGGTGGATCCCGCGACGCGCGCCGTCGACGCGAGCAGCGCGCGGCGCAAGATCTCGGACTACGACCGCAACACGATCGAGGCGGCGCGCGTCGCGGCGGGGTCGATCGGCGGTGAGCTCGTCGGCCTGACGTTCGGCGGGCCGGGCGCCCGGACCGGGCTCAAGGACGCGCTGGCCCGTGGAGTCGACCGTGCTGTGCACGTCGTCGCCGACGAGGGCGCGCGAGCGGACGGCCACGTCACCGCGCACGTCCTGGCGGCGCAGGTCCGACGACTCGAGGACGTCGACCTGGTCCTGTGCACCGAGGGCGCGTCCGACACCTACGCCCACGAGACCGGACCCCGCCTCGGCGAGCTGCTCGGCTGGCCGGTCGTGACCAACGTCCGCGAGCTCACGGTCGAGGGCCGCACGCTGCGTGCGGTGCGTGTTCTCGGCGCCGACCTCGAGACCGTCGAGTGCGACCTGCCCGCGCTCGTGACGGTCGTCCCCGAGGTCGCCCCGGCGCCCATCCCCGGGCTCCGGTCGGTGCTCGGCGCGGCCAAGAAGCCCAGCGAACAGGTGCCCGTCGCCGATCTCGGCCTGCCGGCCGGTGCCGTGACGGCCCGGACGACCGTCACGTCGTTCCTCGGGTACGTCGCCGCACGCCGACGTGTGGTGCTGGCCGACGGCGCCGCCCAGGACAAGGTCGACGCGCTCGTCGCGGGCCTCGCCCAGGACGGGGTGCTCTCATGACCGGGATCTACGTCTTCTCCGAGGACCCGCGGCTCGCCGCCGAGCTCACGACGACAGCCGCGGCGCTCGCAGGCGAGGTGCACGTCGTGTGCCTCGGCGCCGACGCGGCTCGCGCGCTCACCGGGACGGGCGCGACCTCGGTCGTCGTGCTCGAGACCGCCGGCGCTCCCCGCCCGGAGGCGTACGTCGCCGCGCTCGCCGGTCTCGTGCGTGACCGCGACGGCGACCTGCTGCTGGTCGGTGCGACCGTGACCGGCTGGGAGATCGCTGCCCGGGTGGCGGTGCTCCTCGACTGCGCGCTGGTCAGCGAGGCGAGCGTCATCACGGCTCTGCCCGACGGCGGGTGGCAGGCCGAGCGCGTGATGTACGCGGGCGGGGCCGTGCAGACCGAGACGTGGTCCGGGCCGGGGGTCGTGACGGTTGCGCCGGGACGCGCGGTCGGAGCTGCGGTGCTGGGGATCGCGAGCCCGGTCGAGGTGGTCGCGGTCGACGTCGACACGCGCGTCCGGGTGGTCTCGCGCACCGCACGGGTACGTGCGGGCGTCGACCTCGCGAGCGCGGCCCGGGTCGTGTGCGTCGGCATGGGGCTCGCCGAACCCGGCGACCTCGCGCTCGCCGGCGACCTCGCCGACGCGCTCGACGCCGAGGTGGCGTGCACTCGTCCCGTCGCGGAGGACCGCGGGCTGCTGCCGACCGAGCGGTACATCGGGATCTCGGGCGCGCACGTGCATCCCGATCTCTACGTCGGGCTCGGAGTCTCCGGGCAGGTCCAGCACACGGTCGGGTTCCGGGACGCGAAGGTCGTCGTCGGCATCAACACCAACCCCGCGGCGCCGCTGTTCGCGGTGTGCGACTACGCGGTCGTGGGCGACGCGCACGAGATCGTGCCGCTGCTCGCTGCGGCCGTCCGAGCGCGGCACTGAGGACCGGGACATGAGCGAGGACACGGAGGCCGTCGACGTCATCGTCGTCGGCGCGGGACTGGCCGGGATCGCGTGCGCCTACCGGCTCGCGCTCGCGGGCCGCTCGGTCGTGCTCGTCGAGCGCGGGACGACCGCGGGGTCGAAGAACGTCAGCGGCGGACGCCTGTACACCTACGCGCTCGAGGCGGTCGAGCCGGGACTGACCCGCGCGGCGCCCTTCGAGCGTGCGGTCGTGCGCGAGCAGATCGTCCTGATGGACGACGACCGCTCGATGACCGTCTCGCTCGCGGGTCCGCCCGCAGCGGCAGGCGGCCTGCCGGCGTCGGTCACGGTCCTCCGCTCGCGCTTCGACGCGTGGTTCGCGGACCGGGCCGAGGCCGCCGGGGTCATGCTCGCGACCGGCATCCGGGTCGACTCGCTGCTGATCGAGGACGGACGCGTCGTCGGCATCATGGCGGGCGGCGAGGAGATGCGTGCCGGGGTCGTCGTCGCCGCGGACGGCGTCAGCTCGTTCCTGGCCCGCGAGGCCGGGCTGGTCGGCGAGCTGTCGTCGCACGCGGTCGGCGTCGGGGTCAAGGAGGTCATCGCGCTTGACGCCGCGACGATCGAGGAC
>JAYTSH010000290.1:0-2482 GCA_043745755.1 Cellulomonas sp.
GTACGAGGGCTGATCGGCACGCACCTCGCGCGCCGGCGGCCAGATCGGCGAGAGCCGGCTCCACAGCCCGAGCACGGCCCAGTCCGTGCCGACGATCGACGACGAGCGCCGGCCGTGCGAGCAGCCGAGGGCTGCGAAGGCGTCGAGCGCGGCAGGCTCCCGCGTGGGGACCACGGGCACCAGGTTGACACCGGCCCAGCAGACAGCGACGAGCTGGCCGTCGGCCTCGTACCCCCACAGCTGTCCGCCCGAGCGGCGAAGGCCCTCTCGCGCGGCGGTCTCGATCCGCGAGGTAGCGAGCACCGAGGCGACCGGATCGACAGCGCAGACCGCGAGCGCCGACGCGAGATCCACGTCGGCGAGAACACGGCCTCCCGCGGGGCGACCGTCGATCGTCGACTCGCGCGCACGTCCGATCATGAAGGGATTGTGCACCACCGACCTGCGCGTCGGCGCGCGGCAACGCGCCGTCGGGGCCTGACGCCGTGCGGCACGGACCCGGTCACGAACTCGCTGCGCGGTGTCAGCCGACGGTGACGACCGGTTTCCGCGGCGCCCCGTCGCCGACGGGTTCCATGGACTCGGCGAGCCGTATGGCCTCCTCGATCAGCGTCTCGACGATCTGCGACTCCGGGACGGTCTTGATGACCTCCCCCCGCACGAAGATCTGACCCTTGCCGTTGCCCGAAGCGACGCCCAGATCGGCCTCGCGCGCCTCGCCGGGGCCGTTGACGACGCAGCCCATGACGGCGACGCGCAGGGGCACGTCGAGCCCCTCGAGCCCGGCGGTCACGCGCTCGGCGAGCGAGTACACATCGACCTGCGCGCGACCGCACGACGGGCACGAGACGATCTCGAGCTTGCGCGGACGCAGGTTGAGCGACTGCAGGATCTGGATCCCGACCTTGACCTCCTCGACGGGCGGCGCGGACAACGAGACCCGGATCGTGTCGCCGATCCCCTTGCTCAGCAGCGCGCCGAACGCGGTCGCGGACTTGATGGTCCCCTGGAACGCGGGCCCGGCCTCGGTGACGCCCAGGTGCAGGGGCCAGTCCCCCCGCTCGGAGAGCATCTCGTAGGCGCGCACCATGATCACCGGGTCGTTGTGCTTCACGGAGATCTTGAAGTCGTGAAAGTCGTGCTCCTCGAAGAGCGAGGCTTCCCAGACGGCCGACTCGACGAGTGCCTCCGGCGTGGCCTTGCCGTACTTGGCGAGCAGCCGCGGATCGAGCGATCCTGCGTTGACGCCGATCCGGATCGAGACGCCCGCGTCCTTGGCGGAGCGCGCGATCTCCTTGATCTGGTCGTCGAACTTGCGGATGTTTCCCGGGTTCACGCGCACCGCCGCACAGCCGGCGTCGATCGCCGCGAAGACGTACTTCGGCTGGAAGTGGATGTCCGCGATCACGGGGATCTGCGACTTGCGCGCGATCGCGGGCAGGGCATCGGCGTCGTCCTGGGTGGGGACGGCGACGCGCACGATGTCGCAGCCGGCCGCGGTGAGCGCCGCGATCTGCTGGAGCGTGGCGTCGATGTCGGTCGTCGGCGTGGTGCACATCGACTGGACGCTGATGGGCGCGTCACCGCCGACGTCCACCTTGCCGACCTTGATCTTGCGGGTCAGGCGCCGGGGGGCAAGCACCGGGGCTGGCGCCTCCGGCATGCCAAGACTGATCGGGATGCTCACCCATCCATTATCGCCACTCCCGCAGCGCGCAACGCCCCGGGGAGTGTGTCTCGCACGACATCGGCACATCTCTCCCGCTACGTCCCCCGCCTGCGATCGGCGCAGGGCCCGGTCAGCCGAGCGAGATCGGGTGGACGATGTCGGCGTAGATCAGCAGGACCCCGAGGCCCGCGAGCAGCACGAACACCCCGTAGGCGAGCGGGACGAGCCGCGCGGTGTCGAACGGTCCGGGCCGGGGCAGACCGCGCACGCGCGCGACCTGGCGCCGGGCACCCTCCCACAGGGCTCCCAGGACGTGCCCGCCGTCGAGCGGGAGCAGCGGGATGAGGTTGAACACGAACAGCGCGATGTTGAGCGAGGCGACGAGGCTGAGCAGGCTCGCGACCCGCTCACCGAACCCGTAGCCGGGTGCCTGGTCGGACGCGATCTCCCCCGCGAAGCGACCGATCCCGACGATGCCGATGACACCGGACCCGTCGCGGGGCTTGGACCCGACCGCGGCCTGCGCGATGTCCACGACGCGCGCAGGCAACGTGGCCACGACCTTCATCGTCTGCCACACCGCGTTGCCGGTGACGACCGGGATCTGGGCGAGCGACTGACGCTCGAGCACGGTGCCGGGAGAGACCCCCAGGAAGCCCACCGACTGCGTGACGGGAGTACCGTCCGCCGCGACCTGCTGCGACCCGTCCGCGCCATAGACCGGGCGATCGGCGACGATCGGCGAGACCGACGTCGTGACCTGCCGGCCGGCACGCTCGAGGATCACCCGGACCTCACGGGCGCCCGTCGTGC
>JAYTSH010000291.1:0-8368 GCA_043745755.1 Cellulomonas sp.
GTCAGGGCTCCGAGGTAGTTCCCCAGGTGCAGGGAATCGGACGTGGGCTGCATCCCCGAGAAGATGCGCGCTCGCTGCGTCACGGAAGACATTCGACCATTCTGTCAGTGCGGAGGGACGGACCGGACAACAGCTGCACGGCTCAGGTCGCCTCGTCGTCGAAGGGTGCATGCCCGGCGGCGGCCTGCCCCGACTCGACCGAGGCGTTGCTCGTTGCTGCGGAGGCCGCACCGGCAGCGGTCGCGGTGCCGGCAGCGGTCGCGCGCTTGAAGCCGGTCACCGCGGGCATCACGTCATCGAGCAGCGCGTCCCGCACGATACGACGCGGGTCGTACTTGCGTGGGTCGAGCGCAGCCCAGTCGACGTCCTTGATGTCGTCGCCGAGCTCGTCGTCCACGCGGCTCTTGGTCTCCTGGAGCAGCACCTTGGCGCGCCTGGCCAGCTGGCCGAGCTGCTCCGCGTACTTCGGCAGCCGCTCTGGACCGATGACGAGCACAGCGACGACGAGCAGGATGATGAACTCGCCGCCGTTGATGTCGAACACGGCTTCAGGTTACCCGGTGGTCAGCCGGTTGCGGACTCGTCGAGGACCACGCGAACGTCCCGCTCGGACGACGCGGTGCGCACCCGCAGGACGACGGCGTCGCCCGGAGTCTTGGCCCGGATCGCCACGATCAGCTCGTCGGGCTCCGTGACCGGACGCCCGTTGAACGCGAGGATGACGTCCCCCCGGCGGATCCCCGCCCTGTCCGCCGGTCCCCCGGGCGAGACGGCGGCCGTCGAACTCTGATCGTCGGTCGACACCTGGACCCCCTCGCCGACGTATCGCTGGTCGAGGAGCACCCCGATGATCGGGTAGGTGGCATGCCCCGTCTCGATGAGCTGCGAGGACGTGCGCCGGGCCTGGTTCGAGGTGATCGCGAAGCCGAGCCCGATGCTCCCGCCGGCAGTCGACAACGACCCAGGCGGCTGGGCGATCGCCGAGTTGATCCCGACGACCTCGCCTGCTGCGTTGACGAGCGGGCCGCCCGAGTTGCCGGGGTTGATGGCCGCGTCGGTCTGGATCGCGTTGATGAAGGCGGTGTCGGACGAGCCACCGGCGGACACCGGCCGGTTGAGCGCGCTGACGATTCCGGTCGTCACGGTGCCCTCGAGACCCAGCGGCGCGCCGACCGCCACGAGGGGATCGCCGACGACGACGTCGTCCGAGTTGCCGAGGACGAGCGGCACCAGCCCGGTCCGGTCGACCTTGACGACAGCCAGGTCATAGTCGGCCGTCGCGCCGACGACGGTCGCTGCGGACTGCCTGCCGTCCGCGAAGAGGACCTCGATGGTCGTGCCGGCCACGTCGCTGCCGGCCACCACGTGGTTGTTCGTGAGGATGTACCCGTCCTGACGCAGGACGAACCCGGACCCGGTGGCCGAGCCGTCCGGGCCGGCGATCCGGATCGACACGACGCTGGGCAGGACCCGCGCCGCGATCCCCGCGACCGATTCCGGTGCACGGTCTCCCGCGCCTGTCCCCACGGCGGCCGGGAGCCCTGCGTCGGGCAGGTGGTCGTCGGCGAACAGCCGCGTGCCGACCACGCCCCCGATGGCGCCGGCCGCGAGGGCGAGCACGACGACCAGCGCGATGCCGCCGAACGACAGCCCGCGGCGACTCCCGGACCGCTCCGCTCCGGAGCCGGCTGCGGCTGCGGCGGAGGGCGGCGGGTAACCCGTCCCCCACACCGCCGCCGGACCGCCGTGCGGTGCTGCGTCGGTGGACGTGCCGGTCGGTGGCGCACCGACGTACGACGAGCCGACGTACGGGTCGCCGCTGTACGGGTCGCCGCTGTACGGGTTGCCGCTGTACGGGTTGCCGCTGTACGGGTTGCCGGTGTACGGGTTGCCGGTGTACGGGTTGCCGGTGTACGGAGCACCGTCAGGCGGCGCCCCCACGGACGGAGCGCCCACATACGGGGCGCTCGGGGGCAGCGCGCCCGGGTCGGGGGCGCGGTCGGACGGCGGCGCGAACGGGTTCGCGGGCTGCTCGGGGGTCGTCACGGCTGCACGAGCGTCTGCGTCATGGTTCCCCATCCTCGCGTGATCCGTGCCGGGACGCCTTCGTCGTACGCGTCGAGCGGGAACTGCGCGACCAGCGTCTCGACATCGCCGGACCCGGTCGCCGCGACGACCTCGACGACGGTGTCGCCCGACTGCCATGCGGCGTGCCACGGCGTCGCGCCGAGCACGTACACCGTGCGGTCCGCGACGAGGTTCCGCTCGGTGCCGCTGAGCGCGTCGATGTCGAGGCGGCCGTGCCGCTCTGTCACGACGAGCGTGCCGGCCGGGCCGACGAGGTCGACCTCGAGCGTCGTCTCGTCGAGAAAGCGGACAGCCGTGACCGACCACCCGGCGGGAACCTCCGTGGGGGCGGTCCAGCCGTGCGCTCGCATCCACCCGATGTAGTCGGTCGCGCCCGAGGTGGCGACGTCGTCCGCCACGACTCGCACGAGCGGGCGCCACGACTCGGCCGACACCGCACCCGAGCCGTCGGCGGCGACCGTTGTCGCGGCTCCGAGCAGCGCGAAGGACTGGGCCGGTCCGTCCGACGGTAGGACCGCGGGCCCGTCGCCCAGTATGAAGAGCGCCACGACCATGACCCCGAGGGCGGTGAGTGATCCGGCGGTGATCCGGCGCATCGACCGTCGAGCGGTCAGGTCGCCCGTCAGGGTGTGCGGCGGCACGCCCCGGTCGGGTCGGGAGATCCCGTCCCACGAGACAGCGCCGGCAGCCGGGTACGCGAACGGGTCGACCCGCTCTCTGCCGCCGCCGCGGGGCGCAGGTCCCGCGAGCGAGAGCAGTCGAGCGGTGAGGTCGGCGGTCGGAGCGACGGCGTCTGCCGAGGCCACGGCGCGTCGTGCCGCGCGTGCCGACGCCAGCTCGGAGGTGCACGGGCAGCACGTCGCGACGTGGGCCAGCGCCCGCTCTGTCGCAGCGGGAGACAGCTGGCCGTCGGCGAGCGCGCTGATGCGGTCCCCGAGGTGGCTCATGGTGCGCCCACCTCCGCGACCGGCTGCAGCTCGTGCGGTGCGGTGGGTGCACGGTGCTCGAGCGAGACGCGCAGCCGGGCGCGTGCCCGGTGGATCCGCGAGCGCACCGTGCCCAGCTTGATGCCCAGGGTCACGGCGATCTCCTCGTACGACAGCCCCTCGATGTCGCAGAGCACCACAGCCGCGCGGTACTCGGGCGACAGGTCGTCGAGAGCGTGCTGCACATCTCGGTCGAGGTTGGCGTGCTCGAACGCGCGCTCGGGCGTCGACGTGCCCTCGGCGGTCGGATAGCGGTCGGCCTCGTCCCCCATCACGTCCATCCTGATGCGGGCGCGGCGGCGGACCTGGTCGAGGAAGAGGTTGGTCGTGATGCGGTGCAGCCAGCCCTCGAACGTTCCGGGCGTGTACGTCGACAGCGACCGGAAGACCCGGACGAAGACCTCCTGGGTGAGGTCCTCGGCGTCGTGCTGGTTCCCGGTGAGCCGGTAGGCGAGCCGGTAGACGCGCGCGGAGTGCTCGCGGACGATCTCCTCCCACGACGGGGCCAGCCAGGCGCCGTCCGGGCTGCTCACGTTCATCTGCGTCCTTCCGCTGCGCGCGCGTGCGCGTCCAACCATTGTCCCAGGTTCGTCGTTCGCGTTCGAGCCGGGCCTTCGCCTGGCCGACGCGGCGCCGTCCCACGGCCTCCCACGCTCCGGCGAGCCGCGGCGATAGGCTGCCGACGACCGCATCTGCACGTACCACGCTCTTCCGGGAGGACACCATCTCCAGCGACAAGGCCCAGAGCTGGGTCTACTCCGAGGGCTACCTGCCCGAGGACGACACCCTGCTGCGCGCGCGCGAGCGGGCGGGTCAGCTCGGCTGCACGCCGGTTCTGCCGGGTTCGGGTGCCGTCCTGCGCGTGCTCGCCGCGGCCGCACAGGCCCGCGCGGTCGTGGAGATCGGCACGGGCGCCGGCGTCGGCTCGCTCTACCTCCTGCGCGGGATGCCCGACGACGGCGTCCTGACGACCATCGATGTCGAGGTCGAGCACCAGCGTGCGGCGAAGGAGGCGTTCGCCGAGGAGGGTGTCCGCTCGACCCGCACGCGCACCATCTCGGGGCGGGCGCTCGACGTGATCCCCCGGCTGACCGACGGCGCTTACGACCTCGTGTTCGTCGATGCCGACAAGGAGAGCTACCCCGAGTACGTCGAGCAGGCGCTGCGACTGCTGCGTCCCGGCGGTGTCCTCGCGGTCGACAACGCGCTGTGGCATGACCGGGTCGCCGACCCGGCACGGCGCGACGAGATCACGACGGTCATCCGCGAGATCGGGCGCACCGTGCGCGACGACCCGCGCCTGGTACCCGCACTCATCCCGAGCGGCGACGGTCTGCTGGTCGCCGTCCGGCGCTGAGCGGCTGCGGCGACACAGGACCGTCCGGCGCGGATCGGTGCGGCGCGGATCCTTCTGGCACCAAGCTGCCGGGCCGCGGCTCAGGTCGATCAGCCCGCCGCAGAGAGGTAGCTCAGCAGCAGGCGGGCGCCAAAGCCCGTCGCCCCCTCGGTGATCTCGTGCTTGTCCGCACTCGCCCGAGCCGGCCCGGCGATGTCGAGGTGGACCCAGCGCCGCGAGCCCACGAACTCCCGCAAGAACAGCGCCGCTGTGATCGAGCCGGCGCCGTACGAGCGATCGCTCGCGACGTGCCGCAGGTCCGCGACGTCCGAGTGCATCGCGTCGCGGTACTCCTCGACGAGCGGCATGTGCCACACCGGTTCGCCGGACTCGACCGACGCGGCCTCGAGCGCGGCCACGAGCTCGCGGTCGGCGGAGTACAGCGCAGCCTGCAACCGACCCAGGGCGATGCTTGCGGCCCCGGTGAGCGTCGCGACGTCGATCAGGATGTCCGGGTCGAGCCGGGCGTCAGCGAAGGCGAGCGCGTCTGCGAGGACGATGCGTCCCTCGGCGTCGGTGTTCGCGATCTCGACCGTCGTGCCGCCGTAGATGCTCACGACGTCGCCCGGGCGGTACGACGCTCCGCCGACATGGTTCTCGGCGAGCGGCAGCACTGCGGTCACGCGGTGCGCGAGCCTGGCAGCGGCCGCGCCCAGCACGGTCGCGAGAGCGACGGCAGCGCCGGCCATGTCCGTCTTCATCGGTACCATGGCTTCGCGCTTCTTGATCGACAGACCACCCGTGTCGTAGGTGATCCCCTTGCCGACGACGACCACGTGACGCCACCCGCCGGACGGCTCCTCGCCCGTCGGGGTGTACTCGACGGTCACGAGCCGGGGCGTCGACGCGGAGCCCGAGCCGACCGCGAGGATGCCCCCGAACCCCTCGTCAGCGAGCTCCTTCGGTCCGCGCACGGTGACCGTCAGCCCGGCGGCCTCCGCGAGCCGCACGGCCTGGTCGGCCAACCAGGCGGGGTCCTTGGTGTTGGACGGGGTGTTCGCCAGGTCGCGGACCAGCCAGGTGGCGTTCGCCGCGATCCCGGCCTCGGCCACGGCGGCCGCGATCCTGTCGGCGCGCGGGTCGCCCTCGGTGCCGAGAAGCACGAGCTGGGCCGCTGGGCGCTGGCTCCCGCGGTCCGCGGGCGACGGCTCGGCAGCCTGCGAGGGCATCCGATAGGCACCCAGCAGGTACCCCTCGACGAACGCACGCACGGCTGCTGGCGCCTGCGCGCCGGCCTCGGAGGGCACCGACGTGACCACGCGCCGCAGCCCGCGCGTCGCGCGAGCCAGAGCGGCACCGGACCGGCGCAGGTCAGCCGGGGAGCCCGCACCGACACCCACGAGCACGATGCGCGGGGCGAGCCCGTGCCACGGGAACTCCTCGCCGGATCCGCGACGCCCCACCGGGTGCGGGAGGTGAACCGTGTAGGCCTCGCCCGGCGCACCGGTCAGACCGGTGCGCTCAGCGAGCTCGGCGAGCGCGATGCCGTACCGCGCCGCAGCATCGGCCGTCCCGGCGCGTGGCTGCAGATCGCTCTCCCCCGGGACGGCAGGCGCGACCGGGACCGCGAGCGCGTCGACCTCCGAGTCGAGCAGCAGGGCAGTCCCTGCGACCGACCCGACCTCGACGACCACCTCCGGCAGTGCTCGCCCGATGCTCGTGCGCGCCTGCGGACCCCTTACGCGTGCCAACGGGTCAGCTGACGACAGACGTCAGGGCCTCGCCCAGCTCACGCGCCTCGGTGGCGTTGAGCTCGACGACCAGACGGCCGCCACCCTCGAGCGGGACGCGCATGACGATGCCCCGCCCCTCCTTGGTGACCTCGAGGGGTCCGTCACCGGTCCTCGGCTTCATCGCGGCCATGCGGGGATCTCCTTAACGTCGCTTCGACCGGCCGCTCATCGCGTGAGCGCTCTGCCCGAGGGTGAGCGCGCACGTCGACGACCTCAGCAACCGGATGTCCACCCCAGAGTCTAGTTCACCCGCACCGCCTGCTGGGGTCGAGACGTGCACCCACCCAGGTGAGAGCGCCGGGCTTGGTCGTCAGCGCCGCGCCAGGCTCACGGCGGCCACCCGCTCGGAGGGGTCAGACGCCAGGTGCTGTAGATCCACACGATCTGCAGGCCAGCCATGAGGACGGCGACGACAGCGAACCAGACGCGTCGCCGCGTCGGTGGCCGCGTCACGAGCCCGGCGGTCACCGCACCGAGCGGGAACGCGAGCAGCAGGAACCGGGCGAGACTGCTGCCCGGCTCGATCGCCCCGACGATGTACACCAGGTACGCCGCGGACCACACGTGCAGCTCGTTGCCGAGCCGCCAGGCGGCGGGTACGACGAGGCACGCGATGACGAGCCCGAATCCGACGACGAGGATGAGCGGGGCCCAGTCGCCGAACCAGAACCGCGACACGTAGCCCCACGGGACGAACGGCTGGATCTCCCGGACACCACGCCACGAACCCTGAGTCTGCAGGTACCCGTCCGACTCGCCGGTCACCCAGCCGCAGATCAGGGGCCAGGCGACGCCGGACACCGCCGCGGTGCTGGCGAGCAGCCCCAGCCCGCCGACGTCGGGCAGCGTCAAGCGGTCCTCGCAGCGCCGGCTTGCCCGCCACCTCACCACGCCGTGGACGACGACGACGACAGCCATCGGGAGAGCGACGGCACGCGTGAACCCCAGTGCCAGCACGGCGAGCGAGGCCCAGGCGTACCGGCGCTCGACGATCGCCAGCAGCGCGGCCGCGACGAGCAGCAGAGCGAGGGACTCGGTGTACCCGATCTGCAGGACCGCGGCGGACGGGAACAGCCCGAGCAGCACGACGGTGGCGAGGGGGAGGCCCGGACGAGCCGTCACGGCACGAGGCGCTCCGCGCTCGATGAGCCGGTAGATCACGACCGCGGCGAGCGCCCCGAGCGCGAGCGCCACGAGCGGCGCCGCGACGTACCAGGGTGCTCGGCTCAGGATCATGACCGCGCGCACGAGGTACGGGAACAGTGGGAAGAACGCCCACGGGTTCTGCTGCACGAGGCCGTCTGCGCCGTGCGGCAGCACCGCCGGGTAGCCCTGCTCGGCGATCGTGCGGTACCAGGTGGCATCCCACATCAGCCCCGTGAAACGCAGGTACGACGGCTTGGCCGGGGTCCAGTAGTTCTCGACCTGGAACTGCGCGACGACGACGAGCACGACGGCGCTGAACGCCCTCGTCGCGAGGTAGGCACCGAGGGCGCGCGCCCACCACGGCCACCGACGCGGATCGACGCGCGCCGACCACACCGACCCGGGTGCCCGCTCGACGACGCTGGTGCCGTCGGCGTTCATGCGAGGCCCCGGACGACTCGGGCAGGCACCGCGTCCCCCCGGATGGCCGCGATCATGTCCAGCGTCCGACGGGTCGCACGCACGTCATGCACGCGGAACACCCGTGCGCCGAGCCAGGCCGCGACCGATGTGGCCGCGAGCGTGCCCTCGAGTCGCTCGTCGGGCGGCAGGTCGAGGGTCTCCCCCACGAAGTCCTTGCGGGAGAGCGCCACCAGAACCGGGTGACCGAGCGCAACGAGGGCCGGGGTGCGCCGCACCAGGTGCAACGAGTGCCAGGTGTTCTTGCCGAAGTCGTGCGTCGGGTCCACCAGGACGCTCGCCGGGTCGATCCCGAGCCCGACCGCGCGCGCCGCCGCGGCGGAGAGCACCCGCACCACGTCGTCGACCACGCCGTCGAGCGGGTCCCCCGGCTCGCTCGGCCCGCCCGCGCCGGGATCACTGCGTCGGTACTCGACCCGGAGTGGATCGGTCCGCGGCCGCGCGCCGC
Source organism: Cellulomonas sp. (assembly GCA_043745755.1). GTDB lineage: Bacteria > Actinomycetota > Actinomycetes > Actinomycetales > Cellulomonadaceae > Cellulomonas_A. The sequence continues at coordinate 8,278 of JAYTSH010000291.1, forward strand.
CGGTGTGCGAGCACACGACGCCGATGCCGAACTCGGCGGCCACCTCGACGAGCCGGGGGTCGTGGCCCGCCCAGGTGTCGTTGAGCAGGTC
>JAYTSH010000292.1:0-1876 GCA_043745755.1 Cellulomonas sp.
GTCGCGGCCCGGCACCCAGACCTTGCCGCAGAGCGCGACGACGGGCGTGCCGCTGAGCGCTGACCCGAGGATCTTCTCCTTGCGCACGTAGTGCGCGAACCGTTCGTGGTCGCCCGGCTCGACCTCTTCGCGCGTCTCGGAGCGTTCGAGGACGCTCGTGGAGGTCCCGGCCCCGGGATCCGCCGTGATCGGGTCCGGCTGGGGGCTGCGGGGAAGGGGCTCGCTCATGGCCCCGAGTCTACGGCGCGACCCCGACAGGCCCGAGGCCCGGATCGCCAGGTGAGCGGTTCGTCACACGTCCGCGCGCGGAGCCGGCGGCGGTTCGAGCAGCGACCAGGACCGTGCTCCGCGGTGCCGGATCGACTCCGTCGCCGTCTCCACTGCGCGCCCGAGGGCCTCGACCTGCCCGGCGCCGCGCGCCAGCTCGGCGCAGTACGCGCCATGCAGCACGTCGCCCGCGCCCAACGTGTCGACGATCTCGTCCGGCGGGACGGGCGGCGGCTCGACCGCACCTCGGACGCCGTCCGGGAGCAGGTACCGCACCGGCCCGGCACCAGCCGACCGGGCGACGAGCCGGGGACCGAGTGCGGCGACGGCCTCCAGGGCGGCGCGGCCTTCTGGGAGCGCACGGCCGTCCCGGAGCACACGGTCGTCCGGGAGCAGGAAGTCGTCCGAGAGAACCGCGTGGTCGACCAGAGCGAGCAGCTCGTCGAGCCCTGGCTTCCAGCTGCCACCGTCGAGCACGACGGTCACCCCGGTGGACCGGGCCCACCCGGCGAGCACGACCGCCGCGCCGAGGTGGTGCCCGTCGAGGAGCAGCACGCTCGCCCCCGTCAGGGCGTCGTGAGCGAGCTCGCGTGCCCGCGCGGACAGGTCGCCCGCCCCGGTCGCATTGACGGACACGACCGCTCGCTCCCCCGTGGCCCGCGTGACCAGGACCGTCGAGACCGCTGGTGTCCCGGGCCCGCCTTCGAGCAGGTCGACGAGCTCGATCCCCGCGTCGCCCAGCCCGGACCGGACGAGGTCGGCGATCGGCCCCGAGCCCAGCGCGGTGACCAGCCGGGTGCGGACGCCGAGGGTGACGGCCGTCGCGGCTGCGTTGGCGGCCGGTCCCCCGAATCCCACCTCGAGGTCCGTCGCGACGACCTTCTCGTCGGGTCCCGGCAGCCGCTCGACGACCTGCAGGACGTCGAGCGTGACGAGCCCGCAGCACACGAGCAGCGGCGCTAAGGAGGTGGTCACCGTGCCATCCTGCCTGCCCGACGAGGGTCAGTGGTCACCGAGCTGCGGCGGCCCGAGGATCGTCAGGAGCTTCTCGGTGAGCACGAAGCCGGGCGTCGGCGCACCGTCGGCGCCGGTGGCCCGCGAGCGGCGATCGACGACGACGTGGGTGCCAGCCGCCAGCAGGGCACCCGCGAGCAGGACCGCGGGCCACGCGCCGAGCACCCGACCGAGAACGTGCGACGCGACGAACAGGGCAAGAGCGAGCAGCACGACGATCAGCAGACGCCACCAGCCGGCGGCCCAAGTCCGGACCACGCACCAGAGCCCGCCGGCGGCGAGCACGACCCCGCCGAGCGCCCGCACGCCAGTGAGGTCGGCGATAACGAACCCCACGACGAGGCTGAGCCCGGCGACTGCGGCGGTCGGGAAGCGGGATATCAAGGAGGGCAGCACGGCGCCACAGCAGGCGTCACAGCAGGCGCCGCTGCCGTCCGGCTCGCACCGCGATCCGACCGTCCTACGCCGCACCCCCAGGAGGGCAATACGGTGGTGCCACCGAGCTCGCGAGAGGGAAAACCTGTGACCACCACACCGATCGATGCCACCGCGACGAGCGCCTGGAGGGACCTGACGGCCCACCGTTCCGCGTTCG
>JAYTSH010000293.1:0-22395 GCA_043745755.1 Cellulomonas sp.
CGCGTATCACGACCTCTACCAGGTCGAACGCACCTTCCGAATGGCCAAGAGTGACCTGCGGGCGCGGCCGGTGTTCCACCACGACCGCGACGCGATCGAAGCCCACCTCACCGTCGTGTTCGCTGCCCTGGCGATCGCCCGCGACCTGCAAACTCAGACCGGCGTGAGCCTGAAGAAACTCGTCCAGACCCTGCGGCCACTGCGCACCGTGACGATCGACATCGACGGCCACACGATCACCGCCAAGCCCCACCTGACCGACAACGCCGAACACATCCTCGCCGCGCTACCGCCCGTCACGGGGTGACTAACGCGGCACGAGACAGGTCCGTGCACCGCCACCGCCGCTTGTGCCACACCAGGGCCACCAGGGCTGGCCCGTACGAGATGTCCCGCGGCCTCGTCGTGACCTGGCCCTTGCCCGAGGTCGAGAACTCCCCGCACAACGGACACGCCGACGCCGCCAGATCCGCCGTCACCACATGGATGACCCGGCCCCCGACCCCGTCCGTGGCGACCTCCCGGATCGCCAACCCCGCCAGACCCAACAGCTGTAACACCGCCGACACGACGGGGGCGACACCCCCGGAACCAACCTGAACATGGGTCACCTCAAACCAAGCCCGTGACCTTGATCTGTGACCATGAAACTGCTCGATACGGCGATGATCACCAAGGTCACGGTCCTACCACGTCAACGATCCACCACCCCATGTGCCCGGCTAACTTCGCAGAGCCGGTTAACTTCGTAGTGCCGGCTCACGTCGGTGCACTCATAAACCAATTCTCTCGCAGCCCGGCGCGAATACGTCTACGACGCGCCGCAACGCAACGCACGAATACTACGACATATGCTTAGCTAACTCACTGGCGAAACACCAAACAACTACCCGCCCATTAATGCAGCCAATGCGATCTCACCCAGAAGCCGTCAGAGAACCCGACCAGTTACAAGCCATCCGCCGCGGCATCTTCCGACCTGACTCGTGCCACCCTCGGTCCTCGAGGGTGGGCGCGGGTCGCTGACCTGCTGTTTCGTTGTGCGGTCGGGTGCGATGTGGTCACTAAGAACCTCGTCGTGCAAGCCTTCGGGGGTGGTCTCGCGGTTCGTGCGCAAGGTCCGCACCGCTTCGGGAGCGGTCGCGGTCCAGGTCGTCACGCGCCGGGGCCGGCAGGTCGAGCAGGTCGAGCACGTCGGGTCAGCGCATAGCGATGCCGAGCTCGCGTTGCTGCTGGCCGTAGCGCGTGAGCGGCTGTCCCCAGGCCAAGACGCCCTGGACCTCGGGGACCTGTTGGTGGTCCCGGCGCGGATGGGTGACGTCGCGGACTGGACCGCCGAACCGGAGTTGCTTCTGCAGCCGGCGACGCCGGCGGCCGGTGGGCGTCCTGCGGTCGTCGCCGCAGGTGGGCGGGTCGTGGGGACCTCCGCGGACTTGTTGTGGAAGGTCCTGACCAGCGCATACACCCGTCTGGGGTTCGACGTCCTGGGCGATGAGGGGTTCCGGGCGATGGTCCTGGCACGGATCGTTGAGCCGACCTCGAAGGCCGAAGTCGTCCGCGTCCTGGACGAGCTCGACGCACCGGCGGTCAGCCTGCGCACGTTGTTCCGGTCACTGGCCCGGTGCCAGGCCCAGGACTACCGCGACACGTTGGCCAGGGCCGCGTGGGCGCACTCGGTCCGCACCACCGGGACATCGGCTCTGATCTTGTACGACGTGACGACGCTGCACTTCGAGCGGCCGGACGAGGACGAGCTGCGCAGGGTCGGGATGAGCAAGGAGCACCGGGTCGACCCCCAGGTTCAGGTCGGGCTGCTGGTCGACCCTGGCGGGTTCCCGCTCGAGGTGCACCTGTTCGAGGGCAGCAAGGCCGAGACGACCACTCTGACCCCCGTGCTGACCGCGTTCCAGAAGCGGCACGACGTCACGGACCTGGTCGTGGTCGCTGACGCCGGGATGCTCTCGGCAGGCAACCTGAACGCCCTGGAGGACGCCGAGTTTTCTTTCATCGTCGGTTCGCGAATCACCAAGGCCCCCTACGACCTGGCCGACCACTTCGCCCGGCACGGGAACTACTTCACCGACGGCCAGGTCCTGGAATCGACCCGGGACATGGGCACCGGCAAGGCGGCCCGGTCCCGGCGGGTGGTCTACCAGTGGAAGTTCGCCCGCGAGCAGCACGACAACAAGGCCATCAACGCGATGATCGCCCGGGCCGAGAAGATCGCCGACGGCCGCGCCCCGTTGAAGAAGGCCCGGTTCCTCAAGATCACCGGAGTCACCAAGGAACTCGACCAGGCCACCATCGACCGGGCTCGCCAGCTGGCGGGTCTGAAGGGCTACGTCACCAACCTGCCGACCGCCACGATGGACGGCGCCGCGGTGATTGCGGCCTACCACGACCTATGGCACGTCGAGCAGTCGTTCCGCATGACGAAGTCCGACCTACGAGCCCGGCCCGTGTTCCACCACCAACGCGAAGCGATCGAAGCCCACCTGACCGTGGTGTTCGCAGCCCTGGCCGTCGCCCGCCACCTGCAAGACCTCACCGGCATGAGCATCAAGAAGATCGCCGAGGCCCTGCGCACCGCACGCTCAGCGACCATCGAGATCAACGGCCAACGCCTCACCCTCGACCCCGACCTCACCGAGACCGCCCGCGCCATCCTCAACCGGCTCGAAACCGGTCACTAAGGCAAGTGGCACGAGTCAGGTCCGATCCGTCCGCGAGCTCCAGCGAGCGGTCCGCCGATCCATGAACGCCTACAACACCCGCTACCGACCCTTCACCTGCGCCAGACCAGCCGATCAAATCCTCAAGAAGGCCAGACCAGCAACAACTTCAGACACGCGACACTAGCAATCTGAGGGCAACGCTAATTCCGATCGTGAGACGAGCCGAGAATCTCTCGATCGACGACCACGCCCTCCGTCCTATTGCCCTCCTGCGAGGCATCTCGAAGCACCTCCAGCGAAGCAGCTGGCAACAAGGAAGAACCAACCGCATAGCCGAAGACTGCGGCGACCGCTGGCCAGGATAGCGCGTCGAAGAACAGCATCGCGACGATAGGGACGGAACCCGCCAGAAGGCTGGCTTGTCGCCAGGAATCGAGGCCCTCGCGACGCACGCCTCTAAGAACAATAACGATCAAGATGGCAAGCCCAACTACGCCGATGATACCGTAATCGGCGTAAAAATCCAGCATCTGATTGTCTACAGTCCCGAAGGTTGCAATGGGGGACCCAGCGCCGGCGGCTGCAGCCACGGAACTCGGCCCGTTTCCGATGAGCATCGCCCATCCCGAAGTAATTCCCCGCACAACGTCAAAAGCGCTAAGGCGGACGCTCTCTTGCGCCACGGAGAGTTCGCGCATCCGTTGGCCGAGCGAACTATTCGGATCCAGAACCGCCGTCCAGACAAAGAATGTGGATGCAGCAAGTACCGTCAAGGCGAAACCGCGACGACTTCCCGTCCCACTTCGCGGCCGACGACTCACGGCAATGAAGATCACTCCAATCACAATCATAACGACGACGCTTCGTGACGCCGTCGCTGCAGCCCCAAATAGCGGCACGGCAACGGAGAGCGCTCGGGAGCGAACAACCAGCGGATAGCGGCCTTCTGGCCGTGCGAGGTTGAAAATCGCAACCGCAACCAGCACGGTCGCGAGGACCAAAGGGTGCCCCAAGAAGGCGGAAGCCCTGAACGCTACGCCCGTCCCCTCGTGAACCTGAAACGCCGTATACTCGTACAACGGAGCCTGGCGCAATATCTCAAGAAGCGCGATGGCGGCCATTATCTCTCCGAATATGGTGAACGCGATCAATATCGTCCGACGCTCACTCGATTCCGAGATGCGACCAAGCAAGATGCTCAATCCCACGGCGACGCCAGTTAGCGCCCCGGTTTCCAAGCGTACATCCGCTCGATCAATTAGGCCCACTGTTACGAAGCTCAGAAGTGCGGGAATCGCAGTCACCCAACCGACTAGACTCAGCGAGATCTTTCGTCGCAATGCGAGTCGGATACCGGCGACGTATCCGAGTATCGCGACGGCGAGTAAGATTCCAATTTGTTTCCGTCCCTGGTCCTGAAATGCAGGCACTATTGGCACAATTAGAAGGCAAAGATACGTCGCGATCATAATCTTCGCGGCCGAGGGCGGCCTTGTCGCAAGGAATACCGCGACAGTGCCCGCCACGACAGTCACTCCTGCGACGAGCGGCTCGCCGGTCGCCTGTCCACCGGCCAATAGCGCCGTGACTGCTGCGGCGGGCCAGAAGCGGGTCCACTCTTTGAGTCGGATCACTCCCATATCCTACGATGCTGAACCTCACCCGTCCGATTCCCCTGAGCGTTGCTGAAGGATCACGACACGCCCGAGAGGTCTGGTGGCACTCGACTATGTGAACGGTTGGTGGCCGCCACGCAGTTCGGCGCCGGTCGTCGAGCCGGGCTCGGTGATCTTGAAGTAACGGTCGACGGCGTTGCGCGAGCGCGCGTGGGCTAAGTGGTGTTAAGTCGGGTCTCCCCCGGGTCCAGGTCCCGAACCCGACGGGCGGGCACCCCGACGTACACACCGTGCGGGGCGCAGTCCACGACCACGAGCGCACCCGCGCCGATCACGCAGCCGTCGCCGATCTGCACGCCGGGAAGAACGACCGCTCGAGCCCCGATCCACACCCCGGAGCCGAGCACGATCGGCGCGGCGGTCGCTGCACCGGCACGGCGCAATGGCTCACCGATCGAGTGGGTGCCGGTGCACAGCATCACCTGCATGCCGATGTCGCAGCGCTCGCCGATCGTGATGGGTGCGGCGTTGTCCAAGAACACGCCGTAGTTCACGGTCGAGTCGCGGCCTATCGTGATGCGCCGGCCTCCGAACCAGCAACCCGGGGCGACGGCGCACCAGCCCCGGATGTCCAGGCCGAACGCCCGAAGCAAGCGCCAGCGGGCCGCACGTGGGACAAGCGCGCTCGCACAGATCCCGTTGAGGGTGACGTCCCTCACGAGCCGCCGCAGGCCCATCACCACACTCCCCAGCGAAGGCCCGACGGTCCGTGCCCAATCGCCCGGTTCGCGCTCCCCGAGCGCACTGGACGCAACGGCCGGGCACGCAGGATCTGCGTCAGGCTCGCGGTGGCGGGGCGCTGGTCGGCCCGGACGAGGGCCAGCACGCACCGGTACGTGAGGTCGACGGCGCCCGCCACCCGCCCGTGGTGCTTGCGCATGTATCGCACGTGCCCGACCGACCGCTCGGCCGCACTCCACCTCCGGCTCACGGAGTCCGAGCTCGCCCCGCCGACAGTCCGTGCGCGGACCTCGAGCGCGACCCCAACGACTCCCCCGGCGTCATGGATGCGGCGCTGCAGGTCGTGCTCCTCGGCGAACATGAAGAACGCCTCGTCAAAGCCACCGACTGCGAGGAAGTCGGCGCGCCTTACGACGAGCGCACACCCGCTGACGACGTCGGCTCGAGAGACAGTCCCGCGCGCAAGCGTGGTCGTGCTGCGCGGCACCCATGGTGGACGCATGAACGGGTGGCTGGACGGCACCTCTTGACCCTGACCATCCTCCAACTGCGGTCCGACGCACGTGAGTCCATGCGCCTCCGCAGTCTCCACCAGGCGGCACAGCGACGCCCAGGAGACCTCCACGTCCGGGTTCACGAATGCGAGCCAGTCCCCCTGAGAGACCGCGGCTCCGAGGTTCGAGCCCGTGCCATAACCCACGTTGCCGCCAGCGTCGACGAAACGCGCGCCGCAGCGCTCGGCGAACGTGCGTGTCGACTCCGGCTCCCGGGAGCCGGAGTCGACGGCGACGACCTCGCAGCCGTCCGGCGGAGTCCCGAGGGCGGCGAAGAAGGCGGGCAGCACGTGCACCGAGTTGTGCGTCACCGTGATGGCCGACAGCCGACTCACGAGAGCGCCTCCCACGCGACCTCAGCCGCCTCCGCCCAGTCGGTGAGGCCGACGTGCGCGGCGTTCCACGCGGACACCCGCGCGCGGTGGGTGTCGTCGTGCAGCAGTGTGTCGAGTGCCCGCACGATCTGCTCGGTCGAGCGAGGGTCGAAGGTCTGCGGCATTTCGGAGGCCCCGAATACAGCCCCGAGGTTGCCGGTCGAGGAGACAGCCGTGGGCACGCCCGCCGCCGCCATGTCGAGCGCCGGGATGCACAGCCCCTCGTAGAGCGACGGTTGCACGTACGCCCAGCACTCGGAGAGAAGAGCCGTGTAGTCCGCGTCGCTCAGGCCGGAGACGACCGAGACGACCGACTCCACACCATGTGCCTGGATCGAGGCGTGGAGATCGTCGCTTCCACGCCCCGGTCGGCCGCAGATGACGAGCCGGATGTCTCTGCAGCCCGTCGCTGCCCACGCCGCGACGAGTCGCGGGAGGTTCTTGTGCGGTTCCTGCACGGCGGTGCACAGCACGTATGGATCGGCGCTCGACGGGGCCCACGCGATCCTGTGCATAGCGGCCAGCGGCAGGACATCCACACGCCCGGTGTGAACGAGCGCGCGCACCTCGTCCGCCGTGAACGCCGAGACCGCGAGCAGGCGTCGGGACATGAGCGCGACCCGGTTGGTGAGCTGAACGCGGCGATCTTGTGGATAGGCGTCTGGAAGCCGGACGAAGCCGACGTCATGCACGAGTGGGACGCATGGCACGACCGATATCGGCGGCCGGGTCTGGCGAGGCACCAAGATCGAGTTGAAGCGTCCTCGTGCCGCTGCCGCCGGCAGTCCCAGCTCCATAAAGGCGCGAGCGTCGAGTTGCAGATCACTGCGCTCCGTCGTGCCGGCGACCACCACCTCGTCGCCGGTGCCCGCGCGGTCGCGAAGCGCCTCGATCAGTCCGAGGGTGACGTCCCGCACACCGGACACCCCCGTCTCGAGGAGGCGTCCGTCCACGAGCACGCGCGTCATCAACGCACCCCCGAGGCGCGCAGGGCCGAGCCCGCAAGTTCAGCGGCGTCCGCGACCGCACTCGCGACGGCGCCGCGCCACCCGAGCCATCGGATCGCGTAGCGGCGGCGGCTCCGGCGGCTGTGACGTCGCAGGTGCCGAGGTGTTCGCTGTCCATGCCCTTGGTCGTGAAGGGCACGGACCCGGCCGTCGACGGCGGTCAGCCACCCGAGCTCAGCGGCTCGCCTGCAGAGGTCTGTGTCCTCGTAGTACAGGAAGAACTGGTCCGAGAACCCATCCAATGCCTCGAACGCCTCGCGGCGCCAAAGCATCAGCGCCCCGCATACCCAGTCCGCTGAGGTGAGCCGCCCCTGGTGGTCGACGTCGCGCGCCCTTCGCGCGACGACAGAACGCAATGTCGGGAAGTCTCGCGCGGACGACACCGGCTCGCCAGACGGGCGCGTCAGCTGTGCACCGACGCACCCGAGGCGTGGGTCCTCCTCGAGGTCCTCGACGAGTCGACGTAGCCCGTCCGCGGACACGGACGCATCCGGGTTCAGCAGCAGCACGTACGGGGCTGGACGCGCGATCGAGCGGACCGCTGCGTTGGACGCTGCGCCGAATCCCACGTTGCGTGGGCTCACCGAAACCGCCACAGGCGCCCCCCATTCGAGGTTCCGCACTGACGCGGGAGTGCCATCGACCGATGCGTTGTCGAACACGGTCACGGATGCGACCTCGTCGGTCGCGCTCAGAGCCGAAGCAGCGTCCGCGAGATGGCTCCGGGAGTTGTAGGTGACGACCACTACGTCGACTCTCGCACTCACGCGCTCACCGCGCTCATGTGGCGCACCGCGGTGCGGGTCGGAACGATGAATCGCCAGACCGCAGCCGAGTTGACGTGACGGCGCACCAGGACCAGGAGCACACCGAGACTCACGACCCGTCCGGCGAGCGCGCTCACCGCCGCTCCTTCTATGCCCGCGACGGGATAGAGCACCAGCAGCAGAGCCACCGTCGTGACGAAGGCCGCGAGCTCGCCCAGCACGGGCGCGCCGGGCTTGCCCACAGCGATTAGGCACTGCGTGAGGACGACGATGCAGCCGAGCGGCACCTGCGCGAGGAGGAGGATCACCATCGAGCTCTGCGCCGGCAGGAACGCGGAGCCCAGCACCAGCGGTATGAGGACGGGAAGCGCGAGGGCGACGACGCCGGCGATCACGAAGACGACCGCCCCAGTGACCGCCGATGCGGCGGGTGCGAGGTCCCGCTCGCCCCGAACGACTCGATTGCGAACAGGCATGGCGATCGACACGGCCACGGCGTTGAGCACGGCTGCCAGGGTAGTCGCCACCGCGTACAGCCCTACGTCCGTGACGGTGGCGACGACTGTCAGCAAGAGTAGGTCCACTCGCTGATTGAGCAGCGCGAGGCCACCTGCGGGCCACCCGCGGAGCCCGAAGGCGAGCGCAGGTCGAATCTCGTCGCTCCGGAGGCGCCCGTGCGGACGCACCCGCGCCACGATCCCGGGCATCAGTGTGCCCAGCAGCGTCGTGCCTACGAGCAGCAAGCCAACTGACAGTGGTGTTGCTACGGTACCGGCGATGACCGCCAGTCCGACGATCGTCACGAGTTGGGGCGCGAACCGAGAGACCGCGACCGCGCGCCAGCGGTCCGCGCCCGCGACCGCTGCCGTGACGCAGTAGCCATAGACGATCACGGGAGACGCAAGCGCATATGCGACGAGGATCCAGCGCGGATCCGATCCGGCCGCTGTGTGCGCGTGGATGAACGCGGCGTAGGGCACCGCACACACCACTGCGATGAGCGCAGCGAAACCTGCGGCAGCCGCAGCCGTCTCCCCCAGCGACCGCCCCTGCGCCGCGCGGCGACCGAAGTAATCAGGCAGCCCGAAACTCAGGAGCATCGCGAGCAAGGTCCCGGGCACGATGGCGACCGCGATCTCACCGCGCCCCTCGGGACCGAGGATACGGGCCTGGATCGCCGCCGATACGAGGCCCAGGCCCAGACCCAGCATGTTGGATCCGACAAGGAGGGCGTCCGGCCGCCGAGACAGAGCGCGGAGCACCGCGGGGGCACTCATGGTCCTGCCTCGACTGCAAGTGAGCACTCACCCGCGGCGGCGGGCGCCGCAACGGGCAGGAGGAGCAGCGCAGCGAGCCCGGGAACGGACCATGAGAAGGCCACCGCGAGCCTGAGGGCACCCACGCCAATCAGGGCGGTCACCACGGCGCGACCCTCATGGCCCCTCGGCGCAGAGCAAGACTCAGCATGGCGAGCACGTCGATCTCGGTCACGGTCTTCCCAACGAGGTCCAGGTGGACGAGCTCACCATGATCACCGTCTGGAAGGCGCACGCGCACATGAGTCCAGCGGCGACCACCGCCACGTACGGGTCACGGGCTGCCGTAGCCCCCAACAGGAGCGCCAGAGCGCAGAAGAGGGGCGCGTTGACGGCCCAGCCCATCAACCGGCGCCCTGGGAGACGCCCCCTGGAAGCCGTCCGACGCCCAGCCGAGATCGATTGCTCTTGCGTCGTCGTGAAGTTGTCGATGTTCACTGGAAGAGGGCCCGTTCCGACGTCGACAGCGTGTATTGGGAATGCGTGCGCTCGCGCACCGGCCGGGCGGGCACGCCGAAGCAGACGGTCCAAGGCGGGAGGTCTTTCGTGACCACGGCGCCGGCGCCGACGACCACGCCTTCGCCGATCTTCACGCCCGGGAGGATGGTGACGCGGCTGCCGATGAAGCACAGGTCACCGATGGTGACCGGAGCACCGGTGGTCGGCAGCCCAGGCGCATCCACGTCATGCTCAGCAGTCCAGACACGGACCTCGGAGGCGATGCTCACATTGTTGCCGATAGTGAGCCCGCGGCGCGAGTCCAAGAACGCGTGATCCCCAATTATCGTGTTTTCCCCGATCGTGAGTCCTCCGTGACCGAAAAAACGCGCCCCCCAATACAGGATCGACGTGCGCGGCAAGGTGACCTTGAGGACGTGGCGGTAGAACGCGTTGCGGACGGTGTGCGACGGCACGTTGCCCACCACTGTTGCGCACCAGAGACGACCCCAGTACAGAACGGCATGCATGCGTCGCTTCATCGGCCCATCTTCTCTCCGTCGCCCCGCGGTGGAGTGCACCCGAACCAGGACCGCGACTTGACGGCCTGGCTCGATCGGCCACGCACGACCGCGATTCCGGGCACCGTGTGGGGCGACGCGCCCCACACATCAGAGCTCACGGAGCAGCTCCTCGGCCTGTTCGGTTCGAGCGCGCCAGGAGTGAGTGGCTGCCGACCGGGAGCGCCCCGTCGCTTCGGTCGGCGAGGACTGCCGTCCAGATCCGGCACGAGGGGGCTACCGGCGTATCGGTAGACGGAGGAGGCGAACGTCGCCGGCGCAAGCACCAGGACGCGCATCCCGCGTGCGGCGACGGCCATGAGGGCGCGCTTGGTCAAGGACCTCGCCGATCGGCGCCGCAGCCCGATCCGAAGCGGCGTGGGGGCCCGCATGACGAGGATGGTCACGCAACGCGCAAGATCGCTCCGAAGACCTCTGATCAGGGGCCAGAGCGCCTTGTCCTCCTCGAGCACGAGGACCCGAGCATCGGGGTGTGCCGAAGACAACGTCGCGACCTGATCGGCTACGCGGTCCCAGTACGCCGTGGTCGTCGCATCCCCGACCGCCCCGAGGTCCATCACCTCCGGACTGAGCCTCTCGGAGGCGATGCCCTCCTCGTACCCCGAGGAGAGGAGGCTGTCAAGGGAGGTGGCCACGACGCCGCGTCGTGACGCAGTTGGCAGCCCCGTCAGCACGTGCCTGCAGCAGACGCGTCGGTACCCGGTGAAGTTCGGCTCGGCCACGACGACGTCGACGGCAGTCATCCCTGTCCCCATTCCTCGTCGCGGCCGAGCAACGCGACGGGTCGGTCGGGAGTGCCCCTTGCCCGAAGTAGGTGGCCGGCGACCTCGATGATTCCGCCGAGCGTGCCACGGATCGCGGCACGACCGATGCGCGGCTCCGACGCGAGAAGCCGCGCACAGTTCGCGAGCCGCGCCCCGATGACCGGTACCAGGCGGTGGGGACGGTGCTTTGCGAAGAACAGGACGCAGCTCCGGTGAGCGTGGTGGACTGCCACCTCGCTGCGTCGCTCCCCGCGACGGGAGCCAGTCGATCCACCCCCGTCATGGGCGATCGTGATGCCGGCGACCAACCCGAGCGGTCTGTCAGCAGCCTGGCTCCTCAGCGCAAGATCTGCCTCCTCGAAGAAGAGGAAGAACCGCTCGTCGAACCCGCCGAGCTCGAGGAGTTCTGGGATTCGGGCCAGCATTGAGTTCCCGTTTACGAAGGCGATCACCGGCCCGCGGGACGTCGGAGGAACCACGCGTCCGGTCCGCAGGCTCAGGGTTGAGAGGCCCGCGCGGACTCCCGAGGCCGTCACCACGCCGGTGCCCAAGAGGACCGCGTCGGGCTCGGCTCGCAGGCCCCGCTCGAGGGCTCCCGGGTCGGCATCGACGATCCGGGTGTCAGGATTGAGGAACCACGCGACATCGCATCCGGCACGTGCCACGTGACGAAGGCCAACGTTGTTCGCACGCCCGAATCCCAGGTTTTCTCCGGGGTACACCACGTCGATGTGGACACCCCGAGCGGCAAGAATCGCTGCCGCACGAGCGAAGTCCTCGGGCACGTCGCTGTTGTCGACGACGCAGAATGCGGTCAGTCTCGGCGCCAGCCGTGCGGGCACCGACCTCGCCAGCCCTTCAACATCGACGACGGAACGGTAGTTCACAACGACGATGCCGAGCGTGTGGCTGGACTCGCCGACCGCGCCGTTCGCGTCAGAGCTCATCGAGCAACCGCCGCGCTTGACCGATCCGCGTGCTCCACGAGTGCTCCGCGGTCGACTCTGAGCGTTCAACCGCCGATGCCTCGGAGAACGACGCAACCGCCTCGCGAACGGCGTCGGCAAAGCCCTTTCGCGTTACCGTCGTCAGACCGAGCCGCGCCTCGCCTGCGAGGCTGGGCAGTTCCGTGCTGATCACACTCAAACCCGCTGCCAGGTACTCGTAGACCTTGAGCGGGAACACACCCGCCGTGTAGTCGTTCTGTACGTATGGGATAAGTCCGACCATCGAACGAGCAAACTCCACCGCGAGCTCGGGGGGTCGCAGCGTGCCGAGGTACGTCACGCGCGGGTGGGCGATAACGGCACGCAGCGCCCGTGGTACCGATGTCCCGTCGACCTGGACCGGTCCGGCCAGCGCAAGCGGTACGCCTCTCTCGACGACCTCGAGCATGAGCTCGGCGTCGACCTTCGTCGGTGTCAGGTTGCCGGCGAAGATCGCGCGTGGCTCGCGTTCGCCCTTCACGCTGCTATACAGGTCCGTGTCGGCCACGTTCTCCCACAGCTGCACATCCAGCGCGCCGAGGCCGTGCAAGTGCTGCGCTACACCCGTGCTGCTCGCGAGCACGCGGTCGGCTCGTCCGATCAGCGCCGACTCTGCGTCGAGCAGCGCCGCCGCCGGAACCCCGGGCTGCGTGTGGAGCAGATCGACCGAGTGGTAGACCACTGCACGTGCTCGCCGCTCCAATCCGTACGTCAGCGGTGAGAATGTCCAGAGGACGGCGTCTTCGAGTCCCTGCACCGGCAGCCGGTCGACGAGACGCGTGTTCAGCGCCCGCACGGCACGGCTCGCGTGGAACGGCACCACGCGTGGACGGATCACCTCGATGCACGAACGGTTCGCGTCGCGCTCGCTCTGCGGTGCCGGTGCTCGCGATCCGGCGAGTCGCCGGCGCACACGAGCGAAGTCCGCGCGCGAGAGCCGAGGGGCGCGAAGACCGAACGACTCGATGTACGCGACGTCCGCGTGCCGCGCCAGTCCCTGAGCAAGGTGCTGCTTGTTGGTCCACACCTCAGCGTCGAAGTCGGCGGTCGAGAGGATCACCACCCGCGGCCGCTCAGACACGTCGCTCCCTCGGTGACGACACCGGCGACACCCAGGACCGCAGCTCACGGTCGAACACGTCCGTACCGAACCGGCGGGCGCGCCGCACGCAGTCGGTCGGCGAGAGGCCGACGCAGCTCTCGATCGCCTCCGCGAGCGCGTGCGCCGCGGTGGACTCGGCGACGACCCCCGTGACGCCGTCCTCGACGGACTCCCGAGCACCACCGACGGGGCCCACGACGACGGGTGTCCCGGCCGCCATCGCCTCGACGGGCATGATCCCGAAGTCCTCCACGGCCGGGAAGACAAAGGCGAGCGCCGCCTGGTAGAGCGCAAATAGCAGAGGGTCCGACGGGGAGCGCAGCACGCGCACCGGGACCGAGGCCCGCGCGCCCCGTTCACGCAGGGCCGATTCCTCGGGACCTGCACCGGCGAGCACCACCGGGAGACCCGCAACCTCGCCGGCCTCGATCACGAGGTCGAGGCACTTGTAGCTCACGAATCGCGAGGCCCCGAGCACAAACTGGTCCGGCAGCGCGGCAAGCTGGCCGGCGTCGGAGGGCTCGAGCACGTCGGCCCAGCGCTCGGTCCGACTGATCCGCTCGACGTCTACAGGCGGATAGATGACGCCAGCGTCTCGCTCCCACGTCGACCGGACCCGATCGCGGACGAACTCGCTGTTGGCCGCCACAGAGACTGCCTCCTGGGCACGTTTGCGGTCGAGCGCGCGCAGGGCCGGCGAGGCGAGCCGCGGCAGTAGGCCTTGGCCGCGCGCATCGAGCTCGGGGTTCCAGAGATACCGCGCCGGGCTGTGCACGTAGACGTACTTGCGGAAGTCGGAGGGCTGGTCCGAGAAGCTCACGTGATGGGCGAACATGTGCGAGCTGACGAGGGCCCAGTCGTACCCGCCGGGTCGGCGGTTGCGCCACGTGGCGGGGACGAGCGGTAGTGCAGCCGCTTTGCTTCGACGCAGCGGCGTCCGGGCGAGCCACGTCTCCGTGAGCTCGCGCCCGGGATAGCGGTTCTCGACGTCGCTCCACAGGCACAGCAGGTCCGCCTCGGGGAATGCGCCGACCATCGCATCGAACACGTTCTCCGATCCGCCGGTCCGTGAGAGCCACTCGTGAACCAGGACTCCACGCTCCGACACCTAGTACGCCCCACCGCTCGCGAGCACGGCCTTCGCCGTCCGCGCGAGGATCAGGATGTCCCCGAACAGGCTCCAGTTCTCCACGTAATACACGTCCATGCGGATGCCGTCCTCAACGGAGAGATCTGACCGTCCCGACACCTGCCACAGACCGGTAAGCCCAGGCTTGACGAGCAGCCGCCGGCTTGCCTTGCGGTCGTACTGCTCGACCTCAGAGTCGATCTGCGGCCGTGGCCCGACCAGGCTCATGTTGCCGCGGAGCACGTTGAACAGCTGCGGGAGCTCATCGAAGGAGTACTTGCGGATGACGCGCCCGACGCGGGTCACACGCGGGTCGTTCTTCGGCTTGTAAAACATGCCGACGCTCGTGACGCCCTCGAGTGCGAGGACCTCGTCGAGGCGGTCCTGCGCACCGACCTCCATCGAGCGGAATTTGAGCATCCGGAAATGGCGACCATCACGGCCTACGCGCTCCTGGGTGAAGAAGACCGGACCTCGGCTCGTCGTCGCCACCAGGGATGCAATGAGCACAAGGGCAGGAGAGAAGAGCACTGTGATCACGAGCGCGCCGACCCAGTCGAAGACCGACTTGACCGCGAACTTGGGGCCGCTGAAGTGCGGCTCGTCGACGTACATGAGCGGAAGCCCGTTGACCGGGTGGATGAGGACGCGCGGCCCCGCGACATCGACGAGCGCGAGCGTGAGCGCGAGGTCGATGCCGGTGCCCTCAAGGTCCCAGCCGAGCTGGCGCACGGTCTCCGACGTGATCGCGTCCGCACCCGAGACGGCGACCGCGTCAACGCAGATGCGCTGCGCGATGTCAGCGGCATCCGCCATCGACCCGAGCACCGGGATGCCGAGCACGGTGTCGCCCTCGGCGAACTCCCCGCCGGCGAGGCACACGCCCACGACTCCGTAACCGGCGCGGGGGTTCTGGTGCAGCGTCGTGATGAGCCCGGCGACCTTGGGCCGGTGGCCCACTACGAGCACGCCGGCGCTGTACTCACCGGCGTCGCGGCGGCGGTGCAGCCACTGTCGCCACGAGAACCTGGTCGCGAGAAGAAGCACGAGGCCGAGCGGCGCGGCGATCGCGAGGTAGCCGCGGCCGATCTCCATGCGGAAGAGGTAGGCGACGACTCCGATCGCCGCGAAGAGCCGCCAGGTCACCGCGTAGATGCGGGAGTACTCGTCAGGTCCCGTTCCCACGACCCGCCGGTCCCGGGTGCGGCCGTTCGCGAGAAGGACGAGCCACGCGCCCGCGAGGACCAGCGAGACGCTGAGGTAGCTCGGGGAGAACTCACCCGAGACGGTCGGAAGTCCATCGAGGTCGAAGCGCACCGCATAGGCGACAAGGACTGCCGCCAGGACCGAGACTGAGTCGGTGAGCACGAGCCGACGTCCGTAGCGCCGCGACCAACTCGCCCCGAGATCGCCGTGGGTCAGAGGGTGGAAGACAGCGCGCGCGACGCCAGCCTGGCGGCTGCGCTGCGCAGGGACGGGACCTTCCGCGACTTGCACTGCCATGCGAAGGCCCCCTGGTTGCGCGTGCCGGCGCCGATTGCCGTCGCGGAGCGAAATTGAGTATATCCCTGCTGCGCTGCATCGATTCGGACATATTCGGCGCCGGCTGGGTGAATGCCCCCTCAGATCTCCGCTGTCGGGCACGCGGCACCGCAGACCGGTCCGCGTGCGAGAATTGAATACCACGGCGCACGGCCGCGGGCCGCGGGGAGCAGGAGTCACGCAGTGGAGCTTCAGGACTATCTCGGCATTCTCCGCAAGCGGTGGCTGTCGATCGTCGTGCTGACGGTGCTCGCCACCGGCGCGGCCGTTGCAGCCTCGCTCCTGACCGCCCCGTCGTACCAGGCGACCACCCAGGTATACGTCTCGGTCCAGGGCGGCACCACGACGAGCGAGATGCTGCAGGGTGCCAACTTCACGCGCCAGCAGGTCACGTCCTATGCCAAGCTCGTCACGAGCCCCCTCGTGCTCTCGCCGGTCATCGACGAGCTCGGCCTCGACGAGCGCGCCGAGACCCTTGCGGGTCGCGTCACCGCCGACTCGCCGCTCAACACCTCGCTCATCGACATCTCCGTGACCGACCCCAACCCCGCCATCGCAGCAGCGATCGCGGACGCTGTCGCGGCGAAGTTCACGACCGTCATCTCCGACCTCGAGCGGCCCGAGAAGGGTGGACCGTCGACCGTCAAGATCTCCGTCGTTCGGGGCGCGACCGCGCCGCTGTCGCCGTCGTCCCCGAAGCTGAAGCTCAACGTCGCGCTCGGCCTGCTCGTCGGGCTCGCTCTCGGAGTAGGGCTGGCCGTGCTGCGCGAGGTCCTCGACACACGAGTGCGCAACGAGGCCGACGTCGCCAAGGTCACCGACACGTCGGTGATCGGCACGATCGGCTGGGACGACGATGCGCCCAAGCATCCCTTGATCGTGCAGACCGGCCCGAACAGCCACCGCTCCGAGGCGTTCCGACGCCTGCGGACGAATCTTCAGTTCCTCGACATCGCGGACCGGCCGCAGTCCATCGTCGTGACGTCGTCCGTGCCCGGCGAAGGCAAGTCCACCACGGCGATCAACCTGGCCATCACCCTGGCTGATGCCGGCTCGCGCGTCGCTCTGATCGATGCCGACCTGCGCCGACCGGCAGTGGCCCGGTACATGGGCCTTGAGGGTCAGGTCGGCCTCACCACAGTTCTGATCGGGCGAGCCGCCGTCGAGGAGGTCATCCAGCCCTGGGGCAACGGCTACCTGCACGTGCTGCCGGCAGGCCAGGTCCCGCCCAACCCGAGCGAGCTGCTCGGGTCGCGAGCGATGGCATCCCTGCTCGAGAAGCTGACCCGCACCTACGACATCGTGCTGCTCGACGCCGCGCCGCTGCTACCGGTGACCGACGCGGCCATCCTGTCGCGGCTCACGGGCGGTGCCCTCGTCGTCGTCGGGGCGGACCGACTGAACCGCGGCCAGCTCACCGAGGCGCTCGGCGCCCTCGAGACGGTCGGTGCCCGCGTCCTCGGCATCGTCATCAACAAGCAGGTGCGCCAGCACGGCAGCGCGTACTCCTACTACGACTACACGGTCGAGGGTCGGATGCCTGCCACCACCGCGTCCGATCGGAAGACCGCCCGCACGGAGCACGCGCGCTCCCCTCGCACGTCACCGGTCCGCAAGGCCGCACTCGGCCAGGAATCCGAACTGGGGATTGCGAGCATCTGGCCGGGCGAGCCGCTCAGCGGCTCGCGTCCGACGCAGCCGTAGCGCGTCCACGAGGAACGGCTCCGCGTGCACGCAACGGACGAGGGCCCCCGCATCAGCGGGGGCCCTCGTCCGTTGCGACCTGTGGGGACAGACCGTCTCAGGACGCGGAAGCCCCGTTGCGACGCTTGGCGACAACAACAGAACCCGCGCCGACCAGCACGAGTGCACCGGCCGCGAGGCCGATCGGCAGGGCGTTGGAACCGGTCGACGGCAGCGCTGCTGCTGTGCTGCCCGCAGCGGCAACCGTGACGACCTGCGTGCTGAGGACCGCGCCCGACGCGGTGTTCGTGGCGACGATCGTGTAGGTGCCGGCCTGCGTGAGCGTAAAGGTGAACGTCGCGGCACCGGCCGCGTTCGCGACCTTCGTGAGGGACTTCGTGCCCGCGATCGTGATCGACGAGTCAGGCACGGAGGCCGGGTTCGAGGTGATCGTGAGGGTGACCGACTCGTTCGCCGGGCCCTTGATCGTCACGGTGAAGGCCTGACCGGCAGCGGGCGTGGTGTCGGAGACCGTGCCCTTGTCCGTGTAGTCGGTCGCGCCGTAGCCGAACGCGGCCGTGGGTGCGAGGACGAGTGCGGCCGCAGCCGCAATCGTCAGGATGTGACGGCGATTCATGGGTGAGTCCCCCAGGCAGGTTTGAGCACGAATACTCCTATAGCACAAGGTGCTGGGCGCAACCTTACTCACTCCGGCCTGCAAGCGGTAGGCACTTTCACTGGACCGGACGCAGCAGCCGTCGGCGTCAGGCGAAATGTCGGATCTCCGCGCTGATCCGGACCCGACCTGACGTCCAGCTCGATCGTGGTGCTCTGCCCGGGTTTCAGGGTGGTTGTCAGGGCGGCGACCGAGAGCCCGTCGTGAACCTGGGCAAACACAGCGCCCGGCTCGGAATTCACCCGGCTCGACTCGATGCTGCCTCCCGTAGGGGCGTAGATCAGCATATTCGTCCGGATAATGCCGGGAGAAACAACGGCGCCAGCACCCGTCAGGTACGGCGGCAGGCCGGCCGCATCGGCGGGCGCGGTGGACCCCAGGCGGACGGTGACGTGCAGCCGCTGGGTGCCGTCGGCGAGGCACTCGGTCGCCGTGCCGGTCACGTTCAGGTCGAGGTAGTACCCCATCTTCGCCTCGGTCCCGTCGTTCAGGTAGACGCCCACGACAGGGCTGTCGCCCGCTGTCCCCGCCAGCTCGCCGCTGAGCACCGTGCCCTGGAGGCGCGCCTGCTCCTCCTCATGCGCCGACCAGACCATCACCCGACCTTCGCGCGCGCCTTGTGCGAGCGCGTCGACCACGGCCGAAGCGTTGCCCTGGCCGGACGCGACCGCGGCGAACACGGCCGACGACGTCTCCGCGAAGAACGCGTCCTGGGCCCGGGGATCCGCGATGTCGCGGTAGACGCCGTTGAGCAGAGTCTCGACCGCGTTGGCCGCCGTCAGCTCGACCCCGCCCGCGGTTCGCGCCTTGCCGGTCGCCGCCAGCAGGTGGGCCAGGGCGCCCGGGTCGACCGAGAGCACGCCGTCCACGGTCCCCCCGACCCGCTGGAGCCAGATCTGTCGGGCCAAGGCAGCGCTGCGCGGGAAGTCCGGTGTGAACGTGACGTCGCGCATGTCCGTCCCGAGCAGAGGCCCGAACAGGGCGTCCTCGGCGGGCGTCAGCTCGAGCGCCGGCAACTTCAGACCCGAGAGCGACCCGCCGCTGCGCTGCTCGACGACCTGCACGGCGCCGCCGTCAGCCCGCAGGTGCACGATCGACCCCGGGATGCCACCCGTGGCCCGCGGCTCCGCGTTGTTCTGGACGAGCAGCAGGTAGTCGCGCGGTCCGTCGGCGCCCATCATCGACGGCAGCAGCTCAGCGGCCCGAGCCGCGGTCGCGGTTGTCTGGGCGACCTCGTCGACCTGGTCGCGCAGGTCCACCACCGGCCCGGCGACCACCGACAGCAATGAGCCGGCATCGATCCCGGCGAGCTGGTCTCGGGCCGCCTGCACGGTCTGGTCCGCCGCGACCACCGCGGGGGCGACAGCGACGATCGGCGCCAGGTTGACTCGACCGTTCACGGGCGCCATCGCGGCAGGTTCCACGAGCGACCTGGCCTGCATCAGGGCGGGGAGCGCGGAGGTGGCGAGAGAGTCCACGACGGCGCTGATCGTCCGCACGGCATGAACGTCGGCGCCGAGCACCGGAAGCCTCGCAGCGATGCCCCACAGCGGTCCGTGGGTGCGCGCGTATGCCGTGTGCGACCGGCCCTGCAGGCGAACCAGGGTCGCGGCCGCGGCACTCTGGTCCCCCTGCACCACCTGCGCCTGGAGAGCCTTGACGTCATCGCGGGCGGACTCGAGGGCAGTGCGCGCCCGTTGGGCGTCGTACGCGAGAGACGCGGCTGCTACGACCAGGACGAGAACGACGACGGCCAGCGCGAGCAGGTACGCGCGCGCGCGCCGCGGGCGACTCTTGCTGCGCGGCACGCCGTGGCGTGGTTCCGTCATGAGATCCCTCCTGGCGCCGCTGGCAGATCCGGTTGCTCGCACCCCGGCACCCGTGGCCGCACCCGGCGACCGTCCGCGATGCTACCCGGCGCGAAGGTGCCGATCCCTGCGCCGGGCCTTGACGCGCGCGCCTGCGGGGATCGCCTGCGGGGATCGCCAGCGGGGATCGCCAGCGGGGATGATAGGGCCGTGACCTCAGCCGACACCCCTCACCCCTACACCGTCCTGGCGGTCTGCACCGGCAACATCTGCCGGTCGCCCGCGGTGGAGCGTCTGCTCGCTGCTCGGCTGGCCGTCTCGTTCCGCGCGGGCGAGGGTCGTCCAGCCGGTCATGGCGCGGTCGCTGGCAGTGGCGCGGTCGCTGGCAGTGGCGTGGTCGCTGGCAGTGGCGTGGTCGTCGCCTCCGCCGGGGTCGGGGCAGTCGTCGGCGCGGGGGTGCACGAGCCGATGGCGGCACTGCTGCGTGCAGCGGGTGGAGATCCGGCCGGTTTCCAGGCGCGGCAGCTGACGGCGGACCTGCTGCGGTCGGCGGACCTGATTCTTGCCCTCACTCGCCGGCACCGGTCGGCCGTCGTCGAGCTGCTGCCCGGCGCGGTCCGGCGCACGTTCACGCTCCGCGAGCTGGCGCGACTCTCGGACAGGGTGGACCGCAGCCTGCTGCCGACGACCGCCCCCGTCACGGACCGGCTGCGCGCGCTCGTCGAGCTCGCCGCAGCGCAGCGCGGTCGGGTGCCGAGCACACCGGCCGCGGACGACGTCGTCGACCCCTACGGCGGCGAGCTCGCGCTGTACCGGCGCTCGTTCGCCGAGATCGAGCCGGCGGTCGACTCTCTGGCGCGACTGCTCAGGGGCTGAGGCGCCGACGACCGGAGGTCAGGTGGTGCGCCGGCGCCGCACGACGGCGATCGCCCCGAGCGCACCGGCGCCGACCACGACGAGCCCACCCGCGAGCAGCAGGACGGGCGCGACGTTCGTGCCGGTCGCCGAGAGGACGTCGGAACGCACCTTGGTGACATTCGGCTCCGCGCCGAGCACGTCGGAACGCACTTTGGTGACATTCGGCTCCGCGCCGAGCACGTCGGAACGCGGCGGTGGGGTCACCGTGGGCGGGCACACAACACCCGGAGCCGCGTAGCCCGAGTCCTCGCGCACACACCCGGCCGCAGGGTCAGCGGCTGCTGCCGGACCGGCCAGCGCAAGCGCGGCAAACATTCCCAGGGCGACCCCCGCGGCCGCTCGGTGCTTCGAGCTCATGGCTGACCCTCCCCGTCACATCGTGCGTAGTCACATCGTGCGTATCGGACATATCCACCACCATGCTAACGCCCTGCCTCCCACCGCGGGCAGGGGTGGAGCGGGTGAAGAGGCGGCGATCCGGCCGTCAGGGTGCCGGGGTGCACGTGCCCTCGACCACGCCTGAGCTCGTCAGGGTCGGCGTCGTCCACACGGTGAGCGACGACGCTGCGACGGGGAACGTGAAGCGGTACGTCGCGCGCCCCCCGGGAGCGAGCCGGGACGTCACCACGCTCACCGCGCGGCCGCCCTCCGTCGCGTCGAGCCCGCCCACGAACGCGTCGTCCAGGCGCAGCTGGGTGATCGAGCCACCGACTGGCGAGTACACGGTGACGTTCGTCTGGACCGAGCCCGTCGGTATCGCGCCGCTGTTGTAGCCCGTGACGTACATGGGGTAGTGGGTGATGTCCGCGGGCGGATCGTAGGCGAGGTCGAGGCGCACGACCGCTGAGCCGGGCGCGCCGTCCTTCCCGCAGGTCATGGACTCGACCGCGTACGTCGTGGTCACGAAGTAGTCGAGCTTGCCCGCCGTGCCGTCGTTGAGGAAGACGCCCGCCGCCGCGTCGTCGGTCCCCGACAGGAAGCCGCCGCTGAGCGACGTCGGCGCGAGCAGCGCCTGCTCGTCGGGGTGCGCGGACCAGATCCGCAGGCGCCGTTCCTCACCGGCCTTCGCGAGCTGCTCGACGACCGCGCGCGAGTCGCCCTGCCCCCCGCCGACCGCCCGGAAGATCGTCGCCGCGACGCCCGTGTAGAACTCGTCGGCGACCACCGGGTCGGTCATCGACAGGTACGAGTCGTGCAGCAGCACGCTCAGCAGGTTGTCGGCACGCAGCTCGACGCCGCCCGGCGCCGCGATCGCACCGGTCGCGCTCAGCAGGTACTTCACGGCGACGGGGTCCGTGGCGATGACGCCATCGACCGTCTGGCCGGTCGACCGTTGCCAGATCGCACTGACGAGCTGGGCCGTGCGCGGGAAGTCCGGCGTGAAGACGGTGTCCTGGATCCACCGGCCGAGCCGGTCGGTGTGCACCCGCAGCTCGTCGGGCGTGAGCGGCAGGACGCTGTCCGGGGTCGCAGGGAAGGCCAGCGTCGTGCGCTGCTCGACGAGGTCGAGAGAGCCGTTCTCGGCGTGCAGGACCGCGACGGCGCCAACGATTCCGCCCGCGCTGCGCAGCTCCGCGCTGTTGAGGGACAGGAGCAGGTAGGTCCGCGGGCCGTCGGCGCCGAGCATGGGCGGCAGGAGCGTGGCGACCTGGGTTGCCGCATCGAGCGCCGCGGACGCCTTTCCCAGCCCGTCCTGCACCGTGACGACCGGTCCGGCG
>JAYTSH010000294.1:0-2842 GCA_043745755.1 Cellulomonas sp.
CTCACGGACGATGCGCGCACCCTGCGACTTCGCCTCGGAGATGAGCCGGTCGCTCTCCTCCTGGCCGCTGCGCACGTAGTCGTCGTGCAGCTTCTGCGCCAGTGCCAGCATCCCCGTGGCCGACTCCGGCTCGTTGGTCCGCTGTGGTGCGACGGGGGCAACCACGACAGGTGCCGGTGCGACGATCGCGGGTGACACGACGCGCTCGGGCTCGTGCACGGGCTCCGGCTTGGGAGCGGGAGCCGCCTGCTGCGCACCCGCCCGGCTGAGCTCGGCGATGCGCCGCTCGGCTGCGGCGAGCTTCGTCTTGAGGTCGTCATTCTCGCCCTGGACGGATCGCAGAGTGTTGACGACATCGTCGAGGAAGTCGTCGACCTCGTCCTGGTCGTAACCCTCGCGGAACTTCGTCGCCTGGAACTTCTTGTTCAGGACGTCGTCTGCGGTCAGCAGTGCCATCGTCGTCACCTCTTCGGTCGAACTTGGTCAAGCCGGTGGGCAGTCACCGACCGCCTCGGCTCACGGTAGCGGACATTGGCGGTCTCGCACGCGACCCGCCAGGACATTCGCATCTCTCGGACCTGCCCGGCGCTCACCCCCGGACACTCGCCTCGGAGTAGATCTGGGGCGAATCAGGCGAGAACGGACAAGAGGATCGAGCACGCCAGCATCAGGACGAGAAACGCCAGATCCAGACGCACGTTGCCGATTGCGAGCGGCGGCAGCAGCCTGCGCAGGAACCGCAACGGGGGGTCCGTGACCGTGTACGTCGCCTCGGCCACGACCAGGACAGGTCCGCTCGGACGCCAGTCGCGAACGAAGAACTGCACCCAGTCCAGCACGAGCCGCACGAGCAGCAGCAAGAAGAACGCCAGGACGACCAGGCGCAGGATCTCCGCGATCAGTCGCACGCGTCAGCTCTGGTTGAAGAACCCGGGGCGCGACGGCTCGGCAGCCGGCGGGGGCTCCTCACCGATGATCTCGACGTGCGACGGCGAGAGCAGGAACACCTTGTTGGTGACCCGCTCGATCGCGCCGTGCAGGCCGAAGATCAGACCCGCGGAGAAGTCGACGAGCCGCTTGGCGTCCGCGTCGTCCATGTCCGAGAGGTTCATGATCACCGGGGTGCCCTCACGGAACGCCTCGCCGATCTTGCGCGCGTCGTTGTACGAACGCGGGTGGATCGTCGTGATCCGCCGCAGCTCGCCGGTCATGGGTGCCGGGTTCGCGACCCGCGCGACCGGCCGGTGCAGCGGCGTGACCTGAGCCTCGTACTCGTGCGGCACCGTTGCCTCCTGGTCGTCGTACTCGTCGACGTACTCGTCGTGCTCGCCTCGGTCGTCGGCAAGGCCGAGGTACAGCATCGTCTTGCGCAGTGCTCCGGCCATCGCGGTCTCCCCATCCCGTACAGAACTTCCCAGCGAAATCACGCTAGCAACGCCGATCGGCACTCCTGGCGCGACACGCGCGGGCTGTCCGGATTGCGTCGAGTTCACCCTTCGAGGCGAATCACACCGGCGAACCGGCCGGTCGAGCCCCTGTGGCGCCAGGCCAGGCGGTGAGAATAGAACCTCTCGTCGGCTGTCGTGCAGATGCCCACGCACCGGACGTCCAGCACCCCGACGCGCGCCAGGACGGCCGCGACGCCGGCTGGGAGGTCGAGGGCGGGTGTCCCCCACGCCGTCGTGGCCCACGTCTCGGGCAACGCGGCCGCGACCTCGTCACGCATGGCTTCGGGCACCTCGTACGCGGCGCCGCTGATCGACGGCCCGACGACGGCGCGCAGTCGACCGGCCCGCGCGCCCGCTCCCACGAGCGCGTCGACGGCCGCCTGGACGACCCCCGCCACGAGTCCGCGTCGCCCCGCGTGGACCGCACCGACGACGCCTGCGTCGACGTCTGCCAGCAGGACCGGCACGCAGTCGGCCACGAGGACAGCGACGGCGACCGACGACGAGGTCGACACGAGGGCGTCGTAGAGCCCGACGGACGTGGCCGAGCGCGCGGGCGGGCCGGACAGCACCCGGACCCCCGTGCCGTGCACCTGCGAGGCGAACGCGACGCGAGCCCCGACCCAGCGCTCGACGACCTGACGGTTCGCAAGCACTCGCGCCGTAGCATCGCCGACCTCGAGACCGAGGTTCAGCGCATCCCACGGCGGGTCGCTCACGCCGCCCGACCGGGTCGTGAAACCCGCGCGGACCCCGGGGCCGATGTCGACCTCGACGACGGGCAGCACGCCGGCGGCCGTCGGCACGACTACTTCAGGAAGTCGGGGATGTCCAGGTCGTCGCTCACGCGACGCGTGGACGGCTCCTCGTCGAAGACACGCGGCACCTCGAGCTGGCCTGTCTCCGGGGCCGCCTCCGGGTCGCTCGACAGGAACGCCGGGACCCCGCCGCTGTAGCCGGTGTGAGAAGCGCCGTTCGATGAGGCCGAGCCGACCCGCACGAGGTCGTCGTCAGGGTTGACCGGGCGCGGTTGGGAGACCGCGTGCGACGGGACCGACGGCGCCGTCGCCTGGCGCGGGACCGACGCCGAACCGCTGACCTGGCCGAGGCCACGTCCCTCGCGACGGGTGAGCGGCGCTCCGCCGTCGAACCCCGCGGCGATGACCGTGACACGGACCTCGTCGCCGAGCGCGTCGTCAATGACTGCGCCGAAGATGATGTTGGCCTCCGGGTGCGCGGCCTCTTGGACCAGGCGCGCGGCCTCGTTGATCTCGAACAGGCCGAGGTCCGAGCCACCCTGGATCGAGAGCAGCACGCCGTGCGCGCCGTCGATGCTCGCCTCGAGGAGCGGGGAGGAGATCGCCAGCTCGGCGGCCTGGACCGCACGGTCCTCG
>JAYTSH010000295.1:0-2118 GCA_043745755.1 Cellulomonas sp.
GGCCGGGGCGTGCGGGTCGCAGTGGGACGTCGTCCGCGACCGGCGGCTCAACCACCGGGTCGAGGTGGTCGGGGGCGTGCTCGAGGACGAGTGCGGGGCGCTGCTGCGCGAGTTCTTCGAGGAGCGCCGCGCCGACTGAGGCGGGGAGCGCCGCGCGGACTGGGTCGGGGCGCGGCGCGCGGCCGGGGGCAGGCGGTCAGAGGCGGTCGGCCAGCGTGGCGAGGGTCTCGGACGTCCCGGCGTCGAGCGTGAGCGTCGCGAGGTCGTCGCCGCGCGTCGCCCCGCGGTTGACGATGACGACCGGGACCCCGGCCTTCGCGGCGTGCCGCACGAACCGCAGGCCCGACATGACCGTCAGCGACGACCCCGCGACGAGCAGCGCGTCGGCGGAGTCCACGAGGGCGTACGCGCTCGCAACGCGTTCCTTCGGCACGTTCTCTCCGAAGTAGACGATCTCCGGCTTGAGCATCCCGCCGCACCGACCTCGGCCGCCGTGCGGGTCGGGTGCCCAGCACGACGCGACCCGGAAGTGCGCGGTCGCCGAGATGACAGCGTCGGCGTCGGGCGCGATCTCGATGTCGCCGACGGCGCCGATCGACTCGACGAACCCGGGGTTGAGCGCCTCGAGCCGCACGGCCAGCTCGGCGCGCGAGACGACGGTGCCGCAGCGCAGGCAGACGACCCGGTCGTAGCGCCCGTGCAGGTCGATGACGTTCCGGCTGCCCGCCGCCTCGTGCAGCAGGTCGACGTTCTGGGTGATCACACCGACGACGACGCCTCGGTCCTCCAGCTCGGCGAGCGCGACGTGCCCGGCGTTCGGCAGGGTGCGGTGCACGTGCCGCCAACCGACGTGGTTGCGGGCCCAGTAGTGCCGGCGGAACGCGTCGTCCGCCACGAACTGCTGGTACGTCATGGGGGTGCGCGGCGGTGAGTCGGGCCCGCGGTAGTCGGGGATGCCCGAGTCCGTCGAGAGCCCCGCGCCGGTCAGGACTGCCAGCCGGCGGCCTTCGAGCGCCGCGACGACGTCGTCGATGGTGCCCGTTGCCGGGCGCGCGGAGGCCCAGGAGTCGGTCGGAGCCGGGTGGGTCACGGTCCCACGGTACGACGGCGTCCTGAGGACTGGAGTGGGGCGGCAGCGGCTCGATTTCGGCGTGTGGGCCCCGACCAGGTAGCCTTCGACGCGAGGTAGCGTGTCCGAGCGGCCTAAGGAGCACGCCTCGAAAGCGTGTGTGGGTGAAAGTCCACCGTGGGTTCAAATCCCACCGCTACCGCCACGGGGTACTGACGAAACTCAGGCCCTTGTAGTGACAGAACCCCTCGCGGGGAGCCCGGAAGGGCTTCTGGCGGGGGGTTTGGTCGTCGTATTGGGCGCACGCGGTGGTCGTGAGGCACTTGCCCCCGCTCATCGGGCCGTCGGTACCGGTAGGCGCTCGCCATAGGGTACGGCGAGCTGCCCGCCGACCGTGGCCGCGGGCTGTGGAGTTCGTTGAGTTGCGGGCTGGCTGTGGTCAGGCGGCGAGGGGCGGGTCGATCGCCCCGTGCGGGGTCTCGTCGAGGGGGACGGGCTCGTAGCCTTTGATCTTCGGGTCGCGACCCAGGAGGACGTCGTCGCTCTGGAAGCCGGTCCTGCGAGCCCACTCGCGGACGGCGCGCAGGTCGTAGTGGACCATGGCCAGGGCGGTCATGAGTGCAGTCGCGGTCAGCTCCACGACCCGGCTCCAGCCGCGCCGCACGCCTTCGCCGTCGCGGGACTGGAAGGTGCCGAAGAGGCCCTCGATGAACGTGCGGGGGCTGTACTGCATCCACCTGGCGAACGTGGCCAAAGGTGAAAGACCGCAAGAACGTGCCCAACGTCGAGGGCGCGCGCCCCGGGGCGAGCACCCGGCCCATGGCGCCGTGGCGCAGCAGGTCCATGTCCTCGATGCTGTCCGCACCGGCGACCATCCCCGCGACCAGGGTCGCGACCATCACATCCGCGTTGGACCCGGCCGACCCCGGGACCCGCACATGGGCCCGCGCCAGGTCGTGCAGACCGGCCCGCTCGGCCAAGGTCATGATCGGGATCAGGCCCGCGCACGACACGAGGTTCGGGTCATCGAAAGCTGCTGCGGCGTTGTG
>JAYTSH010000296.1:0-2774 GCA_043745755.1 Cellulomonas sp.
CGAGACGGACACGCCGCTGCTCGACCTGGTCGCGGACTACCGCGCGTCGACCCCGACCGACGCCGCCAAGCGCATCGTGCCCGACGTCTCCGAGGAGCGAGCGCGGCTCGTGCAGGCGCGGTCGCGGATGCGCGCGGCGCTCACGCACCGGTTCGCGCGCGAGCAGGCCGGGCTCGCCGCGCTGCGCAGCCGGCCGGTCCTCGCGTCGCCGGCGACGCTCGTCGACGGACCTGAGCGCGAGGTGCACCGCCTGCGGGCCGCCGCTGGGAGCGCGCTCGACCGGGTTCTGACCGGTGCCGCGGGGCAGTGCGGCCGGCTCGCCGCGCAGGTCCGTGCGCTCTCGCCGGCGGCGACGCTCGAGCGCGGGTACGCCGTCGTCCAGCGGGCCGACGGCACGGTGCTGCGGGACCCGGCCGAGGTGTGCTCGGGTGACGACCTGCGCGTGCGCGTCGCGCGCGGTGAGCTGCACGCGACCGTCGTGGGCCGGTAGCGACTCCGGCGGAACCGGTCACCGTCACGGTCACGGTCGCCCGGCGTGGGCGGCGACTGGTTGACTGTGCGCGTGCCGACGAAGCCTTCAGCGGGAGCATCCCAGCCCGCACCCGCCCAGCCAGTCCGCAGCGAGCCCTCGAGCCCGCTCCACGACGCCATCGACCTCACGGGCTTGAGCTATGAGCAGGCCCGCGACGAGCTCGTGGCCGTCGTGGCCCGGCTCGAGGCGGGCGGCGCGAGCCTCGAGGAGTCGCTCGAGCTGTGGGAGCGCGGCGAGGCGCTCGCAGCCCGCTGCCAGGAGTGGCTCGACGGCGCGCGCAGGCGTCTGGAGTCGGCTCGCGGCGACAGCTCGTCCACCTCGGCCGAGGACGCGCCCGACGACGCAGCCGCGTCGCCGTCGGGCGGTGCGCGATGACGCGCGACGACACCGCACCCGGCACGCTGGCACCAGGCACGCTCACGCCCCGCGCGCTCGTCGTCGGCGAGGCACTCGTCGACGTCGTGCGCCGCACCGACGGCTCGGTCGCGGAGCATCCGGGCGGTAGTCCCATGAACGTCGCGATCGGGCTCGGTCGGCTCGGACGAGGTGTGGACCTGCTGACGTGGCTCGGCGACGACGCCCGCGGCGACGCGGTGCGCCGACACCTCGAGGCCTCCGCCGTGCGGGTCCTGTCCGGCGACACGTCACCGGCGTCGACCTCGGTCGCGACAGCGAACCTCGACGCGAACGGTGTCGCGACCTACGACTTCGACCTGGCCTGGGACCTGCCGGCGCGGTGGGACGAGCCCATCATCGACCCGATCGTCGTGCACACCGGGTCGATCGCGGCAGTGCTCGCGCCGGGAGGTTCGGCCGTCGTCCGGCTCGTCGCGGCGCACCGCGCGTCGTCGACCATCACCTACGACCCGAACCTGCGGCCCGCCCTCATGGGGACGCCCGAGGTGACGCGTCCCCGCGTGGAGGCACTCGTCGCGCTGTCGGACGTCGTCAAGGTCAGCGACGAGGACCTCGAGTGGCTGCACCCGGGCGTCGCGCCGACCGAGATCGCCGAGGAGTGGTCACGTCTCGGTCCCGGGCTCGTCGTCGTGACGAACGGCGGCGACGGCGCCTTCGCGCACACCGCCGGTGGCGTGCGGCTGATCGTCCCGGCCCCGCGCGTCGAGGTCGCCGACACCGTCGGCGCGGGCGACTCGTTCATGGCCGGCCTGATCGACGGTCTGTGGTCCGCCGGGCTGCTCGGCGCGCACCGCCGCGGTGCCCTCGCCGACGTGGACGCTGCGACGCTGCAGCGTGTGCTCGCCCGGTGCGCGCGCATCGCTGCGATCACCGTGTCGCGGGCGGGCGCGAACCCTCCCTCGTCGACCGAGCTGGGCGAGGGCTGACCGTGACCCTCACACCCCCCGAAGCCTGGAGCGCCCTGCGCGACGGCAACGACCGATTCGTCCGTGGGGCGATGGAGCACCCGTCGCAGGGCGTCGACCACCGGGCGTCGCTCAGCGAGGAGCAGCACCCGTTCGCCGTGATCTTCGGGTGCTCCGACAGCCGCGTAGCCGCCGAGATCATCTTCGACCAGGGCCTCGGTGACGTCTTCGTGGTGCGCACGGCGGGTCACGTGCTCGACACGGCCGTCATCGGCTCGATCGAGTACGGCGTCGAGCTGCTCGGCGCGTCGCTCGTCGTCGTGCTCGGCCACGACAGCTGCGGCGCGGTCGCGGCAGCGACGACGGCGCTGACCACGGGTCAGCTGCCACGGGGGTTCGTGCGCGCGATCGTCGACCGCGTCATCCCGAGCATCGTCAACATCGCCGGTGGCGAAGACCGGCGCGCGCTCGCCTCGCTCACTGCGGCCGAGCTCGGTCACGAGCACGTCCGACACACCGTGAGCATGCTGCAGGGCTACTCAGCAGCGCTCGCGGCAGCAGTCAGCGAGGGCCGGTGCGCGATCGTCGGACTCGAGTACACGCTCGCCGACGGTCGCGTTCATGTCGCCGAGACGGTCGGCGACATCGGCGGCTGAGTCAGCGGCGTACCGTCGGCGGCGACGCCCGCCTCCATCGCGCGGACCGCGGCACGGATCGCAACGGCAGACCGCGGCGATGCAAGAATGCCGCCCATGAGCAGTGACGCAACGATGGGTCCCGGTTTCCGCATCGAGCACGACACGATGGGTGAGGTGCGCGTGCCCGCGGACGCGCTGTACCGCGCGCAGACGCAGCGGGCGGTCGAGAACTTCCCCATCTCGGGCACGCGCCTCGAGCGCAGCCACATCGAGGCCCTCGCC